>CACYDN010000084.1 GCA_902773185.1 uncultured Lachnospiraceae bacterium
CCTGAACAGGTTGATTTCGGTCTCAACCTCATATAGTATACAAAACTCTGAAAAAGAACCGTCCCGAATTCAATCTATTCTTCCGTGATCAGAAGCGCGGGCTGCAGTTTCTTCACCTTACGTCCAAAGAACCCCGCAGACCCTGCCGCCACCACGAAGATCAGTACCAATGTTACAAGCAGCCAGATCGGAGCGATATCGAAATCAATCTTCCTGAATCCGAAGAGACTGAACATGATCTTAATTGCAAATCTGCCGAATGCACCGGAGATCAGAATACCGATCAAAGATCCGAGAAGTACGGCCGGCATGTTGGAAAACATGATCTGGGAACGAAGCTGTTTGTAAGTCATGCCGACAGCCCTGCTGACACCCATGTTTTTCCATTCTTTCACCAGGCGGCTGCGGATGACCAGCGATTCCACAAAGATTACGATCACTATGGTTACCAGAAGAAGGAGAAGACATACAGCCTTCATAGCGGAGATGATGCCTGCAGCGGATTCATTTGCTATTGCGTTAATATCGGCATAGATCCATTCCTGATCCGGCGCAACCTGTGTTCTGAGTGTGTCAATTTTAGCCTTCAGACTTTCAAAATCCTCACCATCAGCACCGTCCACATAATAGTTGATGGCGAACCGGCCGGGGATGATTTTTTCCGCGCCGTCATAATTCAGGGTGATCAGTCTGCCCATCCGTTCCATCTTCTGCTCAATACCGGTAATGATATATTCTGCGGAGCGTGTACCGTAGCTGATGGTGATCATGTCTCCGATATCCACATTCAGATCATCAGCCGCACCCGGGGTGATCATGGCTTCGTTATCATGCTCCGGCACCCGTCCTTCGAGCAAACTCATGTACTGCCGGTCGCTGACATTCTCATAAGCATAGGTATAAACGGTCTGCTCCTTATTGCCGGCCTTCACTGTCGGTTCAAAACCGATGAAGCTGACAACATGTTCTACCCCTTCCATCGAACGAAGGGCATCGCCGATTTCCTCATCTGCGGATATCGCAATATCAGACATCTCAAAAGAGAAAATCTTGAGCATTTTTTCCTTGTCGGTTCCGAAGGTTTCCCTGAGGCCGAAGCCCATAGCTGTACAAACAGTCAGAATCATAACGATCAGAATCAGGGCAATACTTCTTCCGGGATTTCCGAAGGTTTCCTTCAGGGAAAGGACACCCGGAATCGGAAGACGTGTCTTCTCAAAGGTGAAACGATTCTTGCGGAAATTATGATTTGTCATACCGCCGCGAAGTGCATCCAGGACAGTAACCTTTTTGTATCTTCTGCTGATAAAGAATGTAACCAGAAGGATGATGCCCCAGGTCATGACTGCCGTGAGGAGCATGACAGAGATATTTACCGGACGATTCCAGGAAATACCGATCATCGAAGATATAATGCTTCCCACAAAACCGCTGCCCAGTGCTCCAAGCAGAAGACCGATCAGCGTACCGATACCGGAAACGATGCCGATTTCCGTAATCGTTGCACTGCGGATCTCACGTATCGTATAGCCGGCAGCTTCGAGAATACCGGTATTTTTCATGTTCCGCTGAATAAAATTCTTCACACTGAAGGAAATGATCACGATGGTGATCAGAAGAATGATAACTGCAAATACCAGAAGGATTGCCATTACGAGCATCGGCGTAATCTGCGCACCGCCGCGCATGGTATTCCAGTTGAGTGCCATGTAATCGATATATTCCGGATGCTCCTCCAGATACGGACTGATTTCATTCTTATAGGCGTCCGTAACCCGGCTCTCCATATCGTTTGTTGTAAAATCATCGGTAAAAGTATCCTTGTCCCACTTTGCCATATGCATGGCATAACGCTTGACACCGGTATTTTCCGCAGCAATCTTTTCCGCGGCTTCTCCGGAGATATACACATAATAGATGTTTATGTTCAAAACAACAGAGTAGTACGGATCCTCGGCATAACCGGCCACATGAAATTCATATGCATTATTTTCAAGAGAAAGCTCGATCGTATCGCCCACGGCAAAGCTTCCCTTTAACTGGTAGGGCAGGATAATATCGTTTTCGGAAAGATTTTCCGGAAAATCGATATGCTGCAGCCGCTGCTCTTTTGTATAATCGGCCAGGATGAATTCGTTGGAGCTTCCGTCTGTTTTCTTTGTGTTCCGATAATCCGCCATGGTGAAGTAAATCTCAGCAGTTTCATAATCTGCCGGATTTTCTTTCCGGAAGGATTTTTCCGCTGCGGCGTTTTCTTCATCACTTGTACCGGTCATGAGCATAACATCCGCACCGTTGATCTTTTCCAACGCGCTGTCCATCACCTTATTCATATCCACGAGAACGGATACGCTCGAGAAGATCAGAAAAGCGGAAAGAAGCGCCAGGATGAACAGGGTGATCATGTCGCCCTTCTGCTTTTTCATGTTGTTTTTTGCGATAACAAACAGTTTATACATCTTACCACCCCATTTCCTGAAGGAAGTTCTTCAGCTTCACGTGTCTTTCCTTTGCTTCGGCAAGCCTCGGGTTTTTCTCATCCTTGTAGTCACCCAGATAGGGTCCGAGGTCCAGTTCATCGGTGATCACACCATCCGCCAGGTAGAGGATGCGGTTTCCCCGCTCCGCCGCTTTGATTGCGTGTGTGACCATGACAATGCTCTGACCGTTACTGTTAAGGTCCGTAAGGATATCCAGCACGTTGATCGTATTCTGAGAGTTCAGTGCACCGGTCGGTTCATCGGCAAAAAGAATTTCCGGATCGTTGATCACACCTCTCACAACCGCAATTCTCTGCTGCTGTCCGCCGGAAAGCTGCGTGGGATATTTTTTCCAATCCTGTTCGGTGATTTCCACCCGGCCCAGAAGGTTTTTACTCTTTTCTGCCAGCTTCTTTCTGTCCTTTGTCCGAAGCAGGCCGCATACCATGATGTTGTCCAGAGCGCTCATGCTGTCGTTCAGATAATTCTGCTGGAAGACGAAGCCGGCATGGTTCCTGCGGAAGACGGCAAGCTTATCATTGCTGAATTTGGAGATTTCTGCATCTCCCTCTTCCTTTGTCTTGTAGGTGATGGTTCCCAGGGAAGGGCGGTCCATACCGGAAAGTGCATAGAGAAGCGTACTTTTTCCGGAACCGGAGTTTCCCATGATCACGGTGAAATCTCCCTGATAGATGGAAAGGTTCAGGTTCTTCAGCACGTGCTGCTGAACGGATTCGTTAGAAAAGGTTTTGGAAAGATCCTTTGCGGTTAAGAGTACGTTTTTCTCGCTCATGTTTTTCTCCTTGTATTCTATCTTACGGCCTGTCGCCGGTTTTCTCTTGCTTTCTGATGTTACTATACGGTATCTGCGACGAAAAATCTTTACGCCGCTCCTATGTAATTCTTAATTATTTCTTATCTGTTCACCTTTTCCAATCAAAAAACGGTTCATTTATCATCTTTCATTGTATTTGAGCAGTCCATCATAAGAACTCTTCGGGACATCGCTTTCGCTCGCCCTCGGGCAGCCCCTAGCGGCCGTTCCGCAAAGAACGCTCCACTCACTAAGCTCTCACATCGCACACAAAAGGCGCGTGCTCGTGAATCGCTAAGTGCCGAGGCCCGGGATGGTCCCTCAGAGCTCTTATGCTGTTCTGCTCATTTATGTTACGAAGGACGATAAATGAACCGTTTTTATAAGACACTCTGTGATTCTGTGTCTGATATTAAAGGATCGATGCGCAACTTTCCGCCAGAGTTCGGTAAGCCTCCATCACGGTAGCGTGGTTTTCCTGCAGATACGCCGTATCTCCGGAAGCCGCCGCCTGTTCGAGGGCATATGCCTGATCGAAGAGATCACCTGCCCCGATGGTCTTGGAGGAGCTCTTCACCGAATGGATCAGAACCTTGTAATCCTTCAGGTTCCCGTCAGCGAGAAGTGCCGACAGCTTTTCAATCTTCTCCGGCGCCTCCTTGCTGTAGTCGCCGACGATTTCCAGATAGAATTCCTCGTCTCCGGCGCAGTAGGTCAGACCGTCCTCTACGTTAAGGCCCATCCGTTTCAGTTTCTCCAGGCCTGTTCCCTGATTCATATCTCCCATATCCGTTCCTTTCTTTTGTTCTTCATCCAAAACCCGTTCCGCCGGCAGATACTTCCGGAGTATCTTTTCGAGATCGGGCAGTTCGATCGGCTTGGAAAGGTAATCATCGAAGCCGGCGGAAAGATATTGTTCCTTCGCTCCTACAACCGCATTCGCCGTAAGTGCAATGATCCGCGTTTCACCGATAAGATTCTTCTCCTGCAGACGTTTCAAGGTTTCCAGACCATCCATTTCCGGCATCATATGATCCAGGAAAAGGATATCGTAGGTATTATCCATCATCCTGACGATGGTCTCCTCACCCGACCGACAGATATCCGGCTGTATACCGAAGAGGCGGAGCAGATTTCCCGCCACCTTCCGGTTCATTTCGTTATCGTCTGTCAAAAGGACTCTTGCATTCGGTGCAGAAAGACCGATCTCGTACAGATCCTTCCTGTTATGTTCGTTCTCACCGACGCGATATTTTCCAATGGGTGTACTGTCCACAACCGTGATCGGAAGTTCAAAAGAAAACTCCGAACCTGCCCCGTACCGGCTTTCGATTTTGAGTGAGCTCCCCATCATGGCCAGAAGCTTTGTCACAATGGATATGCCAAGTCCGGTTCCTTCAATATGCCGGTTCTTCTTTTCATCCACGCGTTCAAAGGAGATGGACAGCTTGCCGATATCCTCCTCCCGGATGCCGATGCCGGTATCCTTCACGGCAACCCGGATAGATCCCGTCCCGGAATACACTCCCACGTTTTTCATACTGAGAAGCACAAACCCCTCTTCCGTGTACTTCACGGCATTGGTGAGCAGGTTCATGATAACCTGACTGATCCTTACGTCATCTCCCAGGAGCTTTGACGGAATGGTTTCATCAATATCGACCTTAAAGGTAAGGTTCTTCTCCCGTGCCCGCTCACTGATCGAATTGACAAGTCCGTCCACGAGTTCTCTTGTTTCGAATTCTGCCGGTACCAGGTTCATTCTACCGTCTTCAATCTTGGAGAAGTCCAGAATCGTATTGATGATGGACAGGAGCGTTGTTCCTGCGCTCTTGATATTTGTTGCATACCCGATGGTTCCCTCCTCCTTCGATTCGTGGAGGATCATCTCGTTCATACCCAGGATAGCATTGATCGGCGTCCGGATCTCATGGCTCATATCCGCCAGGAAATTACTCTTTGCTTTGTTGGCACTGTCCGCAGCGGATTTCTCCAGCTTCAGCACCTTCGCTTCGTAATCCTTCTTCCGCTCGATTTCCTTCATCTCTTCCATCCTGGCGTAGGATTTCCGTTCTCTCCGATAGCCGATCAGATAGAAGGAGGAAATCAGTACATAGACCGTTGCCATGATCAGAATGCTGGCGATCAGCAGCTTCTGGGGTGTTGCATAGAGCTCGGAATTTTTGATAATGATCACAAGATGCCACTGATCCATGACCTCATCCACAAATACCGTGCACTTTTTTCCATCGATCTTCGCTTCGAAGTTTCCTTTTCCGACCGCAAGTACCTTTTGGAAGAGATCATGCTCCTCAGCAATCTCATCGTAATTCTTTCCGTTTTCGCTTCCGTCCTTATGCGCAATGACCATGCCGTCATGGTTCACAATATAACCGTAGCCATGACCGTTGATCTGGATATCCTCAACGATCTCCTGCACCCCGTTCATGGTAAGATCCAGTGCAAGTGCGCTTTGACCGTCGGAAAGTGCCCTGCCGATGGAAATGATCACATTTCCGGTCTGGGCATCCACATAGGGAGAAACGATCACAACATCACCGTCTCCGCCTATGGTTGTTTTATACCAGTCCCTCTCGAGCGGATTATAATCGTCAGGCGGCACCCAGCCCACGCCATCCACATAGGTCCCCCGGATCACACCGTAGATACCGGTGTAGCTTTCATCAAACTGTGCTTCCGTTCCCTCGGACTCTCTGGTGATGTATTCGACAACCTCTTCATCCGAGGCACCGCTTCCCACCATGTGGTCCACCGTATCCGCAGCAACCCAGAGAACGCTCTTCGCTGTATCGATGTAATTTTCCAAATCCGCCGTGATTGCCGTGGCCTTATCATCCCCCAGCTCCTGCACCGATGAGAATGCGGTTCTGAAAATAGCTCTTGCCGTAAACACCACAAGAAGTGCCATCAGGATGAAGGTAAAGGTCAGCGTAAAGGCCGGCGTTTTCCAGTTACTTTTCATAAAAACCTCAGTTTTCTATCCCCGGTAAACAAAAAATAGCAGATTTCTTATAACTTCTTCATAAGTATAATTGCAAAATCCGAATATATCAAGTATTCTATTATATGCAGATTCGTATAAAGGAGTATCCAAAATGGCTTATCACATTGCTGTTGTCGATGATGATCAATTTAATACAATGGTGGCGGTCAATATTCTGACCAAAAACGACATGGAGGTGACTTCCCTCTCCTCCGGTCCGAAGCTTCTCAGCTACCTTCGGGAAGAGGTACCCGACCTGATCCTGCTGGACATCATGATGCCGGAAATGGACGGTTTTGAAACCCTGGAAAACATCCGCCGTCTGGAAGAAGAAATGGACATGAAGGAAATCCCGGTCATCTTCCTGACCTCCGAGGATGATAACGAATCCGAAACCCGCGGTTTTGAAATGGGTGTCTGCGATTATATCCGCAAACCCTTTGAGCCCGCAGTTCTGATCAAACGGATCACCAACGTCCTGAAACGGCAGGAACTCATGTACAAATTCTACGAGGAAGCTACCGTCGATAACCTGACGGGTCTTCTGAATAAGAGTGCGGTAACCAGCAAGCTGGAGATGCTCGTGCGGCGGAAGCCCGGTTATCTCATGATGATCGACCTGGATGCCTTTAAGCTCGTAAACGATATCTACGGTCACAGTGCCGGCGATAAGATTCTGATCAGCTTTTCCATCCTGCTCTCCGGCTTCCTTGGTCCGGATGATATTGTCGGAAGAATCGGCGGCGATGAATTTGTAGCCTTCTCCGTTTTCCTGAAGGATGAGGCGGCGATCAGCGACTTCTCCACAAATCTGAACAGTGCACTTCTCTCCGATGCGAAACGCATTCTGGGTGAGGATATGGATATCCCGCTCGGTGTATCCATCGGCGCGATCTACCTTTCCGGCCAGGGTGAGGAATATCTCGAATCCCTGAACCTTGCGGACAAAGCACTGTATCATACCAAAAACAACGGTAAGCACGGCTATTCGATCCATCAGGACAGTGCCGAGGATGATACCCCGGTCATGGATCTCAAAACGCTTTCCATGATCCTTTCCGAGCGGAATGAATCCTCATCCGCCCTGAAGCTGGACATGTCCTCCTTCGTCGGCGTATACCGTTACGTCATGCGTTACATTCTCCGGTACCATAAGAGTGCATGTAAAATTCTGGTTACCCTGTCACCTGCAGATGAAACGGATCTTATGCCGGTGTCTTTGGACGATGAAGAATCCGAAAGCGTTTCCGTGCCCCATTCCACTTCCGCAGACGGCGGGACGGGCATAGATCTGTCAATTGATGATCTGTATGACGCCTTCGGCGACCACGTCGGAAGCATCCTTCGGAAAAGCGACCTTCTGATGCAGGTCAGACGAAACAGCTACTTCATTATCCTGACGGATATCATCGCCGATGGTGTGGAACAGGTTGTCGGCAACATTCTCCGAAGCTGGCGGGAAAAATACGGCAACACACTCAAGGTTGATTTTGAAACGGAATTCCTGGATACCGAAAAACCGAAGACCAGTGTCGATGACAGACTCTGGGTTGCCGTGGTTGACGATGATGCCATGAACCGCAAAATGGCCGAACGGATCCTGACGAAAAACGATCTGGATGTTACCACTCTCTCCTCCGGCGAGGAACTTCTCGAATTTGTGAAAACCAACCGTCCGGACCTCATCCTTCTGGATGTGAATATGCCCGGCATGGACGGCTTCGAAACGCTGACAAAGCTCCGCGCAGAGGAAACCGAAATCGCGGATATCCCCGTTGTCTTCCTCACCGCGGAAAATGATATCAATACCGAAAAGAAGGCTCTTGCCCAGGGCGCAAAGGACTTCATCCGGAAGCCCTTCATCCCCGAAATTCTGACCATGCGCGTAAGGCAGATTGCCGAACTCCTGCGTCTGCAGAAGCATCTTTCCGAAGAGGTTGCACGGAAGACCAAAGAGAACGAGCAGCTCTTCCTGAACGTCGTCAGCTCTCTGGCCGGCGCCATCGATGCGAAGGATACCTATACCAACGGTCACTCCAGCCGTGTCGCTGAGTATTCCCGGGAGATTGCCCGCCGCTACGGCTGCACCATGAAGGAGCAGCGCGACATCTACATCATCGGCCTTCTGCATGACGTTGGCAAGATCGGGGTACCGGACTCTGTGATCAATAAGCCCGGCGCCCTTACCGATGAAGAGTTCGAATATATCAAGCGCCATCCGGTCATCGGGTCCCAGATTCTGAAAAACATCAAGGAGATGCCGAAGCTTTCCATCGGCGCAAGGTGGCACCATGAACGGTACGACGGAACCGGATATCCCGACGGCCTGGCCGGCGAAGAGATTCCCGAGGAAGCAAGGATTGTGGCCGTGGCAGATGCCTACGATGCCATGTCCAGCAACCGGAGCTACCGCCGGAGTATGCCGCAGGAAAAGATCCGGCGCGAGATTGAAAAGGGAATCGGCAAACAGTTTGACCCGCGTTTTGCGGAGATCATGCTCAAGATGATCGACGAGGATAAAGATTATACCATGCGGGAGATTTTTACCGGTTCCGACAATAAACAGGCATAAAAGGGGGAAATGGATATGCTGCAGTTTTTCGGGCGGAATTCCGCCTTTTACCGGGAACAGAACAGCGCGTTCTTTATCGACGGAACGGACCTCGTGATGATGGACTGCGCCATGAGCGCCTTCCACAAACTGGTTGCCATCATGAATCAGACAGATGATTCAGGCACAGTAACCGCTTCTGATATAAGCAGTTCTTCCGCCGACCGGGATGCGCTTCCGAATCCGGAAACCATCAAACGAATCACGATTCTCGTGACACATACACACGGAGACCACATAGGCGGCATACCGATGCTGATCTTCTATGCCTACTATGTCTGGCATATACCCGTTACCGTGGCAGCCCCCTCCAAAGAGGTGGAGGATGACCTCCGGTATCTGATTGAACGGCTGGAGGGTTGCGAACCGGAAATGTTTACACTGACACTCGCCGAAAGCCTGAAATGGGTCCGGGCAGTCATTCCGACAGAGCATACGCCCACGCTTTCGGGCCGGTGCTTCGGCTACTCGCTTGCGCTTCCGGACGAAACAGCGGTCTATACCGGCGATACCTGCACGCTGGAACCCTTCCTGCCGTATCTGGATGCGGACTTTGCAGAGCCGGTCGGGCACACGAATGCCTCCTCCGTTTCGGAAATCAGACAGGTAAGCCTGTATACCGAATCCGCAGTCTTTCGTTCGCCGGTACATCTCTGCATCGATGACATCCTGCCCACAATTACGGCCCTGACCGAAAAGGGCGTCCGGGTATATCTGATGCATCTGGATAATGAGGAAGCCATCCTGGAAAAGATCAAAGAAACCCGGATCCGGCTGGCACCGCTTGTGTAACGCAAAAAAGCAAATGCAATTGATTTAGATTCCAAGGGGGAAACAACATGAATGCTGAAAAAACCTTATCCGATATTTTTTCCGTATCCGATGAACTGTACCGTACCATGAGCTGCGCCGCAGAAACAGACCACTCCTCGATTTTTATGCAACTGACCGAGCTGGGCCGGATCCTTACGGAATCCGATCGTGCCAGTTTCTGGAAATGGGACAAGCACTCCCATACGCTCTGGACCACAGCGGCTACCGGCACAGACCGGATCACCATCCCGGATACCACGGGACTTGTCGGAAAATCTCTTTCGCAGGGACGCGTGATCGTAACCAACGATCCGTATCATGACCCGGATTTCAACCAGGCCGTGGATAAGGCCACCGGCTATGTGACCCGCTCCATCCTGACCATGCCCGTTGCCAATATCAACGGCGAATATATCGGTGCCTATCAGGTGATCAACAAACTCGGCGGAGACGGAAAGTATGACGAAGCGGAGGACTGCCGCCGCCTGTCTCTTGCAGCCATGATCTGCGGTCTCGCCTTGGAATCCGATGTTTTCCTGGAGGAATCCCACACCGATAAACTGACCAAGCTCAGAAACCGCATGGGCTTCTTCCACGATTTCGACCGGAAATACAACGCTGTGATCCGTGATCCGAAGCGGATGCTTTCCCTCTTCATCTGCGATATCGATAAATTCAAATCCGTAAACGATACCTACGGCCACAACGCCGGCGATGAGGTCCTGCAGCATGTGGCGGGTATCCTGACCGAAAACTGCCGGCCGGTGGACGGCATCTACCGCTGGGGCGGTGAGGAGTTCATCATGATCATGACGGATATGGATATGGCCGGTGCTGCGGAAAAGGCAGAGGATATCCGGAAAAAGATCGAAGCGGCTGTCTGCGATACCTCCGAGGGCTTCTCCATCCGCCATACCATGAGTTTCGGCGTTACCGCCTTTGATCCGGAAAAAACAATTGAAGAGAATATCAGCACGGCGGATCAGAAGCTGTATACCGCCAAAGAAACAGGAAGAAACAGGGTGGTCGTCTGACCACCCTGTTCCATTCTGTTTCTTTCTTCAAAATCTCCCACTCAGGAAGCTGACTTTTCAGTTTCTTCTTCTACCGTTCCCAGTACCTCGTAAACCATGACGCCGTTACTCTTTCCTTTGAGCGGAATCTGGCCGATCTCATTCACCCGAATTCTGTCCTTTAATCTTTCATAAAGCACATCACTGATCAGAACCTGTCCCTTCTTCGCATTGGCCTCCAGTCTCGCGGAGGTATTGACCGTATCTCCGATGGCCGTGAAGTCCATTCGGAAATCGCAGCCTACGTTTCCGACAACGGCAGGTCCGCAGTTCACACCCACACCGAAGCCAACGCTCCGGCCGTATTTTTCAAAAAGCTTCTTCTCGAGTGCTTCTCCGCCCCGCACAATATCCAGTGCCGCAAGAACCGCCTTGTATTCGTAATCCGGAAGATCAAAGGGTGAATTGAACACCGCCATAGTCGCATCACCGACGAACTTGTCCAGCGTACCGCTGTTATCGAAGATGGCCTTCGTGGTCAGGCTCAGGTACTCATTCAAAATCTCCACAACCGTTTCCGGCGGAAGCGCCTCGGACATCGTGGTAAACCCTCGGATATCCACGAAGAGCACAGCGATATCCCTGTTCTCACCGCCTAAGTTGATTTCAAAATCGCCTGTTTTGGCAATTTCCTCCACAACCTGCGGCGCCACATATTTCTGGAACGCCTGGAGAATCTTTTTCTTTCTGGCCTGCTCGCCAAGATAATGCACCGCAAGCACGTAGACAAACGATATAATAGCCACAATGGGCAAATATACCAGACTGAAGGCAGTTCCGTGTTCATTCAGGATTACACCAATGAATCCGTTCAGACTGATAATGACCAGAAGCAGGATTACGCTCATCCAGACCTTCAGCTTACGGAACAAAAGATGCAGGAACATCGCGATGATTGCGATAATAATCCCGTAGAGGTACGGATTTCCTTTTACGGCAAATCGGCCGTCCTGATAAGACTGCAGGATATTGGCATGAACCTCCACCCCGTACATCTGGCTGCTGCCGCCGTTCGGCACCTTGAAATTATCCTGTAAGCCCGTTGCATAGGCACCGACCAAAACAATACTGCCGGCAAAGGTCCGGGGATCGATTCTGCCTTCCAGAACATCCACCAGAGAAACGCACTCATAATCACCCGGCTTACCGGAATAGTTGATCAGTGTCCGTCCGGTCTTATCGGTCGGAATTCCCTCCGGCGTAATTCCCTTCTTCTCGCAATACATCTCATAGATGACACGCGAAAACATGGAAACCTCTTCCCCATCCACTGTTTCCGACGGGAGGATACGGCGCACCGTACCATCCGAATCCTGTGCCACGTTGTCGTAGCCCATCCTTACGTTTTCCGCGAGCTCCGGATACGGCATCGAGATTCCGATTGCCGACCGGGACATGACGCCGTCTGCCTTCCGGGAGGCATGTTCTTCATACAACAGATGGCTTACCACAACCACATTGCCGCTTTCCTTTGCGGTCTCCGCCAGATCCAGGTCCCCATTCTCGGATGCATCGACATTTTCATCCTCAAAGTGACCGGTGAAGAGAATATCGAAGCCGATCACGGTCGGTTTCATCTGTTCATCCTGATTGAGAAGCCGGATCAGATCGGCGTAACGGCTCCGGGACCATGTCTGAACCGGTCCGTAAGCCGCAAGCGTCTTTTCATCGATTCCGATGATCTTGATCCGGGCGCTGATGCCTCTCGGCTGCTGATACAGCTTATCCGTCGCCAGATGGTCGATCGTGAGAAACGCCCCCGACACCGACAGGATAAACACCAGAAAGCCCACCAGAAGTGTTTCCAACAAAATACGAATTTTCTTTTTCATGGTACTCCTACGTAAGAAGTTAGTATTTGAAACGAAAGCACCGGGTTACTTTACTGAATGGAAGGTATGCTTGCCCTTTTCATCCAGGTACACAGAGCTGCCGCCCTGATATACAGTCGGATCCGAGTCCACGGACCATTCCCCTTCACCCAGGATATACTCCGTTTCCGGTTCCAACGGAACCGACACACCATCGGGGATGACCTTGTCCTTCAGCCAGAGCGCGCTGAGGGTGATCGTAATCTCCCGCGTGTTTCCGGCTTCATCCGTTGCAACGATCACAAAATCCATTGCCCCGTTTTCGGGATCCAGAAGAATCGTCGCCACGCCATCCTTAACCTCAACAGGCGTTTTATTCACAATAACTGATGCCAGCTTATCATCGGTGATCACGAGCTCCAGATTATCCCGGAAGAACACGGTAACCGTATTCACATCCACATCGTTTGCGGCAATATCCGGTATATCCATATCAATCTTCAGCTTGCCGGGCAGCGGAATGGCACCGGTCAGAGCGCCGTCTGTCCGACGGAGATAGATCTGTTCAATATCCTCGCTGTATGGAATGAAACTGCTGTAGATCACACCATCCCGGGAAATGGAGAATCCCTCAGGTGCTTCAATATTTACTTTGGTCGTATAATAACCGTTGTCGCCGGTGGTTCCCCTCATAACATAGGCAACCGACGGTCTTTCCAGATAGGAAAGGGTAAAGTCATCCCGGCAGGAAACCGCTTCATAATTATCCGTCTGCGGAATGATTGCCAGGACCGTATAGTCGCCGGCCGCTATTGGCCATGCATCCGTAAAGCTATCATCCGGTGCGGATAACGATTTATAATAATACTCGATGCCCTCTATGCCATCGGACACCGTTTCCAGAGTCGGTGCATATTCCGGAAGTCCCGATATGCCATCGGCCATCTTGATGGATGCCTCTGCACTCCTCCGGCTGATGGTGAAGCTGCTCGAAGCATAGGCCGCCTCAAATGCAAAGGTTTCGGGAACGCTGATAAATACCACATAGGTTCCGACCGTTGTGGGCGCCTCTGTCGAATAGGAAATGTCATCTGCTCCGGATGCCTTGTACAGAATGGTTACCTGCTCCGCATCCGAATTCGTTGTATACTGCGGTTTCACCTCATCCCATACAAAACAGTCCGCCACGCTGATGCTGGCCTTTGCGGCATTCTTGCTGATGGTAAAGGAGGTTGTTGCCGTAACCGCTTCGTAAGTAAAGGTTTCGGGCACCTTCGCAACAACATTGTAGGTTCCGGCTGCCGTGGGAACTTCTGTGGTATAGTTACTGTCATCCGAACCCGCCGGCTTATAATAGATTGTAGCCGTACCATTCGAGTTCGTGGAGAAATCCGGTGCAATGGGTTCTCCTACCAACGCATCTGCCACGCGGATGCTGGCCGTAGCCTCTCTCCTGCTGATGGTAAAGGTTGTTTCTGCCTTGGCCAATTCGTAGCCGTCTGTTTCCGCTATCTTAACCAGCGCCTTGTATTTTCCTGCCGCAGTGGGCTCTTCTCCGGAATAACTGCTGTCATCCGCATCCGCCGGTTTATACAGGTATTCCGGTGTTCCGTCGGAATCCGTCTTGAGATCCGGTTTGATCGGATCGTTTACAAAAATATCATCGATGGAAAGAGACACCGTCGGAACATCCTTCAGATAATCCAGATGGAACATCAGATCCGTGGTTCTGCCCGACAGATCATAGGCCGTGATCGTACACTTTTTGGACGTTCCCTTTTCCGCCGTGAAATCCACATCTGCTGTCCAGACACCGCCGTTTTCTTTCACACCGCCGTTTTCACGGGAATAGGATTTGCCCGGTGTGACGATACTATCCAGGTTTTCATCCTTGATGCTGATGACCACATTCTTTGCCGTAATCTGATCCTCGTCGGCGATAGATGCCGCTTTGCCGTCCACCTTGGTCCCGCTGATCACGGGATCGGCCTCGTCAAAGACCAGATCCAAAATCGGTGCACAGAGCTCTGCTGCCGAATAAAAGTCTGTTTCCGCGTCATCGCTCCGCTTCAGGCGGAAGGTCAGATCATCGTTATAGTTTCCGTCCAGCTCAGAGGGGAAAACGTCCTCTTTTGTCAGAATAACAGAGGACTGCCACTCCTCTTCTCCGCCACGGAGCACAAGATATCCCTCCGCAGGGGTAAGGGTAATGCTGTCCTTTGCATAGACCTCATTCTCGACACCGGACAGGGTAAAATAGCTCGATCCCCAGGCCGTGTCACATTCATCAAGCGGCAGATAGTCGATGGAGAATATCGTATCCGGTACATAACCGCTCTTATACGGATACTGTGCGGGAACATACGCATGGAACTGATAGGTTCCCGCCTCTGTCGGTGCCGCCTCCTCAAAGACAGCGTCGCCCATAAGAGGTGCATATTCCATTTGATAATCCGGCACGCCCGGATAGTCGGAGGGATACGAAATGTAATCCGTCAGATCATATTCCTGTCCCACATAGATCTGCCCCGGTTCGCTGACCGTAAATGTCGGTTCATAGCCGATCAGCTCAATGGCATAATCATCCTGGCTGGCCACAACAAGGTCAGAAAGATCTTCACCGATTTCCAGCGTAAAGCCGCCGCCATCAATGGAAACCCAGGTGTCCGGCTCTGCAATGACCGTTCCGATATTTTCGGAATTATATCCCGTAATCTCAATCCCGGTCACGGGTTTGTACACAGCAGATGACGTATTCTGAACATGCGTCGTCAGCCGGATCCGATCGGCTGAAATGGTTCCGTTATTCGTAATGGAACCGTTTTCAAACTCGGAGCTGTCCGTGGCAAACACCTTGCCGCTCGTCTCACCATACCGAAGCACACTGTTGTTGGTTATTTTTGCATGCTCCTGCAGATCAAAGGTGTTCACGGAGCATTCACCGTCATTGATAAATTCTATATTTGCATAGATTGCAAAAGTTCCGGTTACCGTCAGCTTGCTGCCGCTTTCATTATAAAACTTCCCGCCATAACTGGGGTCGGTAAGATTCACCGTGTTCATTGTTCCGTAATTATAGAAAGTCCGTGCAGAGCCTCCGCCGTCAGACATCACAATGCTTTCGGCCTCTATGGTACCATGATTCACAACAAGCGCTTCCACGGAATTTACGGTTAAATATCCTCCATCATTAATCTGAATACTACAGTTATATGCGGTTTCAATCGTTGCATTTCCAAGATTCACATTACCTGAGATAATCAGATTATGGCCCACTGAATGAGAATCCCGCGCTACTTTAATATACGTGATTTCCGAAAGCGCGCAGGTGTAGCCGGCATCATCCGTAACCGTTTCCGAACCGGTCAGTGTGAGGTCATAATCCAAAGTCAGCTGATATCTTCCTTCCGGAACTTCCCCCGCCGCTTTGACCGGCGGCAGATAGATGAGTCCCATCGCCATGACGAGGGTAAGCCCCAGACTGATCATTCTGTTTTTCAAAGAGATTTTATTCTTCATAGCCCATCTCTCCTTTTTTACTTCCATTCTACCGTTATATCCTTTGTAACCGGTTCGTTAAAGTTATAGTTCCAGTCACCGGAGGCAGCGGGATTCAGTGTAGGCCTTACAGCCTTTTCTCCCTTCTTCACAGACTGCGTTGCAAATACCGTTTTGTTATACTCAAAAGTTACCGTGTAAGGTCCGTTCAGGATCACTTCAATCTCCGGATTGGAGATGGAGGTGTCCCGTCCGGTATCATTCTTCTTCTGAATGATACGAAGAATACGTTCCGGCAGCGAATTATAATCGATCGGCTTAGGCTTCTGGAAATAATATGTGGTCTCTGTATTCCGGGTGATAATGACCTCCTGGCCGGCCGGAACCGGTACTACGGTTACTTCCCTGGAACCATCCTCATAGATCAGGACAGAATCCATGACACCCTCGAAGGTTACGGCTCTCGTCTTTCCCTTCTCGTCGTTCGGATCATAGAAGACGTAAATAATGGTTCCGCGGATCGACATCGATGCATTCGGTGTATTGATCTCGTAGGTCGATTCATCCGAAAGCTTATTCTGTACATCACAGGTGATACCGCCGTTTTCCAGTTCAATCTTCGTCCGGCTGTCCTTCTTTGTTCCGGATGCCACAAGCTCGATCACCGTTCCCTCATCCAGATAAATATACTTATCGTCATCCGCCAGAATGGTCAGAGAACCGTTCGTGAGCGTAACCTTATCACCCGACTCCAGAACCATGTTGGAATAGGGTGTGATACTCCCCACTTCCTTACGTTCCACAATTCCCTCTCCCGAAAACTCGTAGATTTTCAGAAGCCGGTAATCATCCTTCTTCTTGTGCATAAAAAGAAACGCGATAACAGCGCCCGAAATGATTACCACCGCTGCCGCGATCCCGATAATGATCAGTTTTTTACTGACCTTTTTTTCTTCCATACTCTATCCCTCTATTACCTGAAACAACGGTTCATTTCCCGGTCCGTTTTTGGGGACAATAAAACCCCTGCTTCTTCAGCCCATACCTATTTAGACTATATCACAATTTTGTATAGTTTTCCATATATTTATTTCTTCGTGTACAGGTATTGCGAGCAGGGTTGTTCCCCCCTGATTGCCGCCGATTCCGTTGCGGCCGTTTCCGAAGCAATTGTTTTTTGCAGTATTTCGGTATATAATAAATTTCTGATCATGTTTGGCTATCATCCTTCATTTTGATAAAGGAGTTTTCTATGTCCGGTATCATCCGTAAACACATCACCTTCTATGGCCGCGTACAGGGCGTCGGTTTCCGCTGGCACGCCCGCCACGCCGCAGACTCCCTCCGTCTCACAGGCTGGGTAAGAAATGAATATGACGGCTCCGTTACCATGGAAATCCAGGGTGAGGAAGCCGCCATTGATATGCTTCTGCAAAACCTCGGCAGTGACCGCTATATCGATATCCGGCATATGGATATCCGAACCATCCCCGTGGAGGAAGGCGAACGGTCATTCCGCGTGAAGCACGATTATTGATACATTTCAAGGAAAGACATCAGCATTTTGGAAATCTGCGCGCGCGTTGCCTTTCCGTTCATACCGAGCCTATATACCGTATTCCCTGAGCCATCCTTTTCCTCAATTCCGGATATAATGCCGGCGCCCACGGCCCATTTCATGTAGGGCAGGGACCAGTGCGGTTTTGCTTTTCCTTCCTTGAGAGAACTGTAATCCGTAAATCCGGAAAGGTCTCCCTGCTGCGACACATCCCAGCCCTTCATCTCCGCATACCGCTTCAGGATCGTTACCGCCTCGGCGCGTGTCAGTTCTTTTTTTCTTCCAAAGGTACCATCCGCATATCCATCCACCAAATGCTGCTGGTTGGCCCAAACGACGGGATCATAGTAGAACGGCTTTGTTCCGTTCCTGTTTATTTTTACATCCGTAAAAGGTGACAAACCGGACACGTCCGGCGAACCGGCCATCCTGTAAAGAATCGTGACAAATTCGGCGCGACTAATGGTAGCATTCGGCCGTACCGTGGTCAGACCATCGCCGTCCTTATCTTCATCCCCTGAAATAATACCGGTTTCATAAGCAAAACGTATCGGTTCATACTGCCAGTACTCGTCTCCGTTATTCTTGTAACGGGGCAGATCCGTAAAGGGCAGATAGCCGGCATATGTCGGATGCGGGCTGTTATAGTGGATCGTCACTGCCCCCGAAAGATCCAGCGTGCCCACATTGCTTATTCTGTTCCACATTCCCTTGGAACCTGCATAATAAATATCGGTAATGTTTCCGCCAAACCATGTTCCTTCGGCAAATTCCGTCACCGATGTGGGAATATATACAGTGGTCAGATTGTCCGAACCGTAAAATGCACGCTTTGTTACAGAGGTAACGGTTTCCGGCAGCCGGACAGAGGTGGTCCAGTCATTGTAGAACATCAGATAGTTTCCCGCACCGAACTTTGTCAGCGTCTTCCCTCTGACAGTTTCCGGCACGATCAGTTCCTCATCAAAGCCGCAATACTGCCAGACACCGGTTGTTTCCTCATCTATATTGGAGACATACCATCCTCCGGGCAGCTCATAAACGGAACTTCCACGCGGCTTTGTGGTGTAGCCGTAGCCGGCCTCGCCAATATAATAGGTATCTCCGATCTTCGCGATGGCGTCCCGGTGACCGGAACCACTGCTCTGATTCTGATAATCAATATTAATCCGTGCATCGATTCCCGCCATTTTGGAAAGCTCTACGATCAAATTGGTACTGGCCCAGCAGTCACCACCCTCAAAGAGGAGCATATCCTGCCAGCTCTGATAGCGGTAATTGTAAACGGTATTGTCTCCTACCCACTTCGTAAATGCTCTGAACTTTTCCAGATCATCCGTTTTCCCTGCCGTACATTCTTCAAAAATTGTCTGAATTCTGTTATTGACATACTGATTGCCGAGCTCGATCACGGTAACCGGGATATCATGGGTATAATCCCCGCAGGTCACACGGACCAGTGCGGCACCCGGATAATACTGGGTTTCGATTCTGTCATAGCCATCGATCGGCGCAGTAGAGCCAAAACCTCCCTTCCAATACCAGACCGTTTTCCGCGGCTCCACAAGCCCGGTTGCCGAGACCGTTACATTGCTTCCGGACACGATCCGGTAGGACGGCGTCCCTTCGAGCCCTTCGGTACTGATCTGGAAGCTCTGCGGCTTTTCGGCGGGAACCTCGCCGAGTACCTCTGCCGCCTCTTCCGTTACACAGTATATCTCTACTTCATCCGGATTTTTCTTTTCATCGGCCTTTCCGGTAATTCCGAAACCTAATAAAATAAACCAGACAAGAACTACGGTGCAAAGGATTTTCGCTGTGAATCTACTTATATTTTTTACTTTGCTCATTCCATGCAGTCTGTTTTCCCCTCTCATACTGCTCATGGCACCCCCTCCTTTCTCCTTCCTTCTGATTGTAGCAAATTGCGCGGCTTGCGGCAAATCCTATTTTTGATGTGACGGCTCACCTTCTCAATCGAGCAGGAGGGGGATAACTCCCCCTACTCGATGATGCGGGCTCGTCAAACAGGATATCACATAAATGTGTATCCTGACGACTCACCTTCTCCATTTCGCAAGCAAGCTTGAATTCAGCTTAACTCGGCTTTCACAAAAAAACCGCTGCAGAATAGTCCGCAGCGGTTCTTCGTTATTCTTTTTTATCGTTGGTTTAGTGATGGAACAGACGAATTCCGGTAAAGCTCATCACGATACCGTACTTATTGCAGGTTTCAATGACATTGTCATCACGGATGGAACCACCCGGCTGGGCAATATATTCCACGCCGCTCCTGTGTGCACGCTCAACATTGTCACCGAAGGGGAAGAATGCATCCGAGCCAAGGCTGACGCCGGTATTCTTCGCAATCCAAGCCTTGCGCTCTTCTCTCGTGAAGGGCTTCGGCTGCTCGGTGAAATACTGCTGCCATACGCCGTCGCCGATTACATCCTCATAATCATCACTGTTATAAACATCGATCGTATTGTCACGGTCAGCCCGGCGGATATCCGGCTTAAAGGGAAGGGAGAGCACCTGCGGAGCCTGCCGCAGGAACCACTTGTCCGCCTTGTCGCCCGCAAGCCTTGTACAATGGATACGGGACTGCTGTCCGGCACCGATACCGATTGCAGCACCGTTCTTCACGTAGCATACGGAATTGGACTGCGTATATTTCAGTGTGATCATGGCAATGGCCAGATCGATCTTTGCCGCATCCGGCAGTGTCTTATTCTCCGTAACAATATTATCAAAGAAATGCTCATCGATATGGAGCTCATTCCGCCCCTGCTCGAAGGTAATACCAAACACATCCTTCTGCTCTACGGGAGCCGGGATATACTCCGGATCAATGGTCAGCACGCAGTAATTGCCGCTCTTCTTGGACCGAAGGATTTCCAGCGCCTCATCCGTGTAGCCGGGTGCGATGATACCATCGGAAACCTCGCGCTTTACCAGACGCGCCGTATCCGCATCGCAGACATCGGAAAGGGAAATGAAATCACCGAAGGAGGACATGCGGTCCGCGCCTCTTGCCCTTGCATATGCGGATGCCAGAGGAGAAAGGTCTCCCAGATCCTCTACCCAGTAGATTTTCTTTTCAATATCCGTCAGGGGAAGACCAACCGCTGCGCCTGCCGGGGATACATGCTTGAAGCTGGTTGCCGCCGGATAACCGGTAGCCTTCTTCAGCTCGCTCACCAGCTGCCAGCCGTTCAGTGCATCCAGCAGATTGATGTAGCCGGGACGTCCGGAAAGAACATCAATCGGAAGGTTGCCCTCTTTCATAAATACGCGTGAGGGTTTCTGGTTCGGGTTGCAGCCATACTTCAGTGTCATTTCGTTCATACGGTTTATGCCTTTCTGTCTCTATCTCATTAAATTAGTTTTTACTGTCTCATTCACTCGTCCGAACATCCGAATCGATCATTCCGAAAGCTTAGTCGCCCAGGTGTTTATTCAAAATCCTGGTCTCTGTCTTACCGGTTTCCACCTCGATTGTCCTGACAAAAAGAGAAATCTTGTTGTCCGCGTTGAGACTCTTCCAGATCACATCTGTGAGTTCGTCGATACTGTCCGAAGGAATGTCCACGATCGTGGGTTCTCCCTCGTAGGACGGCAGCGGGTTTCCGTCTCCCATGTAGGTATGGATGAAACGACCTTCGCCGGCCTTCGGAACATCATAGGAAAAGGTGAAACGGCTGCATGCATCCGGATCGCCGCAGTTGGATTTCAGGATGGACATTTCATAAGAAAAGCCGCCATCCATGTGAAGCACGCCTGAAATTCTCGGCGTATAGTTCGGTGCATCCGGTTCAAAGCATCTTCCGCGCAGGGACTCCTCGAAGGTCCTTCCCTTTTCCATCTCCTCGAAGATGGTATCGGTCTGATCACCGTTGGTAACGATCGTGTCGGTTCCTCTGACCCGTACCGGTGCATAAATAATAAGACTCGGATCCTCCAGCTTCGAAGGATCGAATGCTTCCGTGCGGATGCCTTCGCCCTCTTCCTTGAAGATTCTGTTGCGGCTGTTTTCCGATCTGCCCATGATAAAATAAGCAGTAAAAGCCTTCTTTCCGTCCGGTGTCTTTCCGATCACAATGCCACGACCGGGATAGGTGGTAGCGCCGATTTCCGCGCCAAGCTGTTTCATTTCCATTCTGTTTTTATCCTCTCTTTTTCCGTTTACGGATTCCTCCGACAAACGAAATTCTCATGTTGCTAACGAATTGCCTGCCTTACAGGGACGAAGCTGCCTCCGCACTGGCATCCATTGCCTCGATGATAGCGGAACGGAAGCCCGCATCCTCAAGCACGCGCACGCCCTCGATGGTGGTTCCGCCGGGGGAAGTCACTCTGTCCTTCAGCTCTGCCGGATGAAGCCCTGTTTCCAGAACCATCTTTGCACTTCCCATAACAGCCTGTGCTGCAAAGCGATATGCCTTATCTCTGGGCATTCCCAGGTGAACGGCACCGTCTGCCATCGCTTCGATCATCATAAATACATAGGCGGGTGAGCTTGCGGAAACTGCGCAAACCGCATTCATAAGGCTCTCCGGAACAACCTCTGCCTTACCGAAAGCATTCAGGATCTGCATAGCCTGTACCAGCTCGCCGCCGGTGATATGCTTGGAGGGGCAGACACCTGTCATGCCTTCACCAACCAGTGCGGGCGTATTGGGCATAGTGCGGATCAGCTTGATCGGACGCTCAAATTTCTGCTCAAACCATTCAATCGTCTTACCTGCGATGATGGAGATCACAACCTGCTCATTCTGAACATCATCCCGGATCTCCGCAATCACCTGCTCGGCAACCTGCGGTTTAACTGCCAGAAGAACGATACCCGCACGGTGAACAACCTCCAGATTGGAAGGTGTTGTAAGAACGCCGTACTTCTCTTCAATCTTCTTCCGAACATCCTCCGTCGGAGAAGAACAGATGATTTCTTCCTTCGGAAGGATTTCCTTCTTCAGAATGCCGCTGATGATGGCATTCGCCATGTTTCCTGCTCCAATGATACCAAATCTCATAACTCCCTCTCCCTTCTCTCTTCTATTTTCATTTGCTTTTGCAATAACTGCTTCTTTGATTTATCGATTAGGACAGCTTCATATCTCCGTCCTTTACCCAACCGAGCTTCTTCACCAAAAGATGGAAAAGAAGTGCCAGAATAGCCGGCAGAACAAAGGATATTAAGATCAGTCCCGTCCAGTCCATGGCCGTGATGGCATCCTTCACGCCTGCATCCACATCTTTTACCCATCCGGTGTATACACCGATCTGACCTACAAGTCCGCAGGTACCCATACCGGAGGATACCGCGTCACCATTCATATTCAGATGGAACAGACAGGTTGCGATCGGGCCTGTCACTGCGGATGCGAGTGTCGGTGCGATCCAGATTCGCGGATTCTTCACAATATTACCCATCTGCAGCATGGATGTTCCGATTCCCTGGGAAACCAGTCCGCCCCAGCGGTTTTCCTTAAAGGAGATGACCGCAAAGCCGATCATCTGCGCCGAACAACCGGCAACGGCTGCACCACCGGCAAGACCGGTAAGTCCGAACGCTGCACAGATGGCCGCAGACGAAATCGGAAGCGTCAGTGCCATGCCGACCAGAACGGATACCACAATGCCCATCAGGAAGGGCTGCAGATCTGTTGCCCACATAATGACATCGCCGACCTTCATGGCCGCCTTACCAAGTGACGGCGCAATGAGCCACGACAGGAATATACCTGAACCAATGGTCACAAGCGGTGTGACCAGAATATCTATTTTTGTTTCTTTTGAGATGGCCTTGCCCAGCTCCGTCGCTATGATAGCGATAAAGAGAACGGCAAGGGGTCCGCCTGCACCGCCCAATGCATTCGCTGCAAAACCAACCGTGATCATAGAAAACAGAACCAGGTTGGGCGCTTTCAGCGCAAATGCGATGGCCGCAGCCATGGCCGGTCCGCTCATGGCAGTTGCAAGTCCGCCAACGGTGTAGTCCTTACCCGCAACCGTCGCGACGGTTTTAGTCAGAAACCCGATTTCAAACTGTGTACCGATCGTATTCAGGATGGTTCCGATCAGGAGGGAACAAAAAAGACCCTGCGCCATAGCGCCAAGTGCATCGATTCCGTACCTTTTCAGAGAGATTTCAATATCCTTACGCTTTAGAAATCCTCTGAACCCTTTTGGCTTTTCCGCCTGTTTCGTGACTTCCTGCTTCTTTTGTTTCGCATCCAGCGAAACAGTTGCCTCTTCCTCGCCTTGCGGCTCCACCTTCAGAAGCTGTTCTTTTTTTGATGCCATTTTTCCTTCCTTCCGGCACACCCCGTTTGTTTCCCTCTCAAATTTTTAGTATACGGAATTTTAATGCAAAAATCAAGGGCAGGAAAGAGTTACTTTCCTGCCCTTGATGTAACGATTCCGAAATAACCGAACCGAATGCTTACCCAAATATTAATTTTTAATACTCGGAATGATCGTATCCCTCATAATAACCGAGAGGATCTGTCAGACTTCCGTTCTTAACCACACAGAAGTGCAGATGCGGTGCTGTGGCATAACCGGTTTCTCCGGCAAAACCGATAACATCGCCGGCTTTTACCTTCTGGCCTTCCACACAGTTGAAGGAGTCCATATGATAATAGCGGGTTACGATACCGTTACCGTGATCGATCAGAACCGCATTGCCTGCAGTCTCCCAGTAAGGCGTGCCATCCGGATATACTCCGATTACCGTACCGTTTCCGGCCGCTACGATCGGTGTGCCGGTCGGGCACATGATATCTACGCCACTGTGGCCGTCTCCGAACTCCCAGCCGACTTCCTTGGAATAGGGCATGGGCCACTGGGTCAGACCATCCTTGCTCAGTACCTTAACGTTTACAATTTTATTTTTGTCCAGGTCGTTGATATTAACGGAAATAACCGAACCGTTCTGTCCGTCTGCGGAAATACAGCTGGTGGAACGATATGACGTTATGCCCTGATATGCGGCAGACGGTGCCGCGGTGCCCTTCGCCTGGATTACGATCTGAATAGCTTCCAACCGCTTTGCCAGCCCGCTGGTACCGGCCATTTCGCCGTTCTTTGCCCAGGCCAGCCAGCCGTAGGTCTCGGTCCGCACCCGGTAATATACATCAAATTCATCCGCAATCGCACCGGTCAGTTCGATATAAATTGCTTCCAGACGCTTTGCCTTTCCGCTGGTACCGGCCATTTCTCCGTTGCTTACCCAATCCATCCAACCGTAGGTCTGCGCATGCACCTTGTAGGTGATCCCGCCGTTTGTTCCGTCGGGAAGAGCGATACGGATTGCCTCCAGACGTTTTCCGTCACCGTCGGTACCGGAAACTTCGCCCGCATTCCGCCAGTCCTGCCAGCCGTAGGTCTGTACATGGGTCTGATACGTAACGTTCGGTGCCTGCTTCTGAGGTTCCGGATTAACCGGTTCCGGGTTTACAGGTTCCGGATTTACCGGTTCCGGTTCAACGTACGGTTCTTCTTCTCCACCTTCGTAGATGCCGTTCGAACCATCCAACGCCGAATAGAATTTATCTGTCCAGGACGTGATTCCGCCCAGGTCTTCTGCCGGTGCCTGTCCCTTCGGAAGGATCACGATCTGGATACCTTCCAGACGCTTTGCTTTTCCGCTGGTACCGGCGCAGTTTCCGTTCTTTGTCCATGCCATCCAGCCGTAGGTCTGGGCATGCACACGGTAGTATACATCATAAAGAGATGCTTTCGGACCTGTCAAGCGGATCTGAATAGCCTCGAGCCGCTTGGCTTTTCCTTCTGTTCCGGACTTTTCATCATCACTTACCCAGTCCAGCCAGCCGTAGGTCTGGCAATGGGTTCTGTAGGTCACGCCCAGTCCTTCCACACCGGAAATACTGATCTGAATGGATTCCAGACGCTTTGCCTTTCCGCTGGTACCGGCCATTTCTCCGTTGCTCACATAATCCTGCCAGCCATAGGTCTGTACATGTGTTCTGTAAGATACCGTCGGTGTTTCCGCCGCCTGTACCTTCCCGGCGCTCACGGGAATGAGTACCAGGATCATCGCCAATGTTAATAGAAAACTGAAAACACTGCCTGCTTTTCGTTTTTCTCTTTTGAACAGCATAATCAAATCCTTTCTCAGATGACATAGTCATCGGGACCAAAGAAGTCCCCATCAAAATTCAGTTCCCGGTTTTTTACATAAACCTTTGCATTTGCCGGTACGGAATGGGTCAGGAAGACATTACCGCCGATCACCGCATTTTCGCCGATCACCGTGTCGCCGCCCAGAATGGATGCGCCGGAATAGATCGTCACATTATCCGCAATGGTCGGGTGGCGCTTTTTATTGACCAGAATCCGTCCGCCTCTTGTAGAAAGTGCACCCAATGTAACACCCTGGTAAACCTTCACATGTTCACCGATCTCTGTTGTTTCACCCACGACGATGCCTGTACCATGGTCAATAAAGAAATACTTGCCGATCGTGGCACCGGGGTTGATGTCGATACCCGTCTTGGAATGAGCATGCTCCGTCAAAATCCGGGGAATGATCGGTACATGGAGCTGGTACAGCACATGGGCAAACCGCTGAACAGAAATGGCATAAAGTCCCGGATAGGAGATGATGATCGCATCCTTACTCTCCGCAGCAGGGTCGCCCTGAAACAGCGCCTCCACGTCCGTATCCAGATATTCACGGATCGTAGGAATTTCCCGCATGAACCGGACCGTCTTATCCTCTGCCAGTTCTGCCAGCTCCGCATCACTTTTCTGCGCAAGATCGGGATCAAATCGAAGTGCCAGCTGCATCTGCCGGTTCAGATTGAAGGCCACATCCTCCGTCAGGGCCGAAACCATTGTGCTTACATTGTAGATCCGGTAGGTTCTGTCGATAAAATACCCCGGAAAAACAATTCTGTGCAGCTTTCGGATGAGACCGATCACAACCTCTCTGTCCGGCTGGCTGAAGACCTCCATCTTATCGATGGCTCTACCCTTTTCAAAATCCTTCAGGATACCTTCTGTGATTTCCTGCATCACATCTGCAATTTTTTCACCCATTCCTCGTCGGCCTCCCACCGAAAACCATACCACCTGCTCATCGGAATGAATTCCTTTATATATGTTGCCACAGGCAACCGATAGCCACTTCTCCCGGGCTGCGTTCGGAGATTTTTCCGCCCGCACCGTGCTACTACTATAGCACTTTTTCTTTATTTTGCAAGCTTTTCTCTTGTTTTTCCCTGTTTTACCTTCCCCGGAGGTCCGACAGATTCACACAATTCTAACTATTCTGATCATCCGAATCGAACCTTCTGAAAGCAAGTATCAGCAGAATTCCCAGACCCGAAACAATGATGGCAAGAACAACATTTTCGAATGGAATCCGATCTCCGGTCTTAGGAGCTGCCTCCTTTTTAACCACCTTCTCCGGCTCCTTTTCCGTCAGACTGACCGTTGTCTTTGTTTCGGGTGTTTTGGGCGTTGCCGGTGTTTTGGGTTCTTCGGGTTTTGCCGGCTCCTCCGGTTTTTTCGGTTCTTCCTTTGGTTCTTCCTTCGGTTCCTCCGGTTTCGGCGGTTCCTCCGGTTCCCCTGAACTCACCTTCGGCTCAAGCTCTTTAAAGCTCACCGTCTGCTCCTCATCGGAAAGCTCCCGGTGACCGGCCATCACCGTACCATCTCCGTCATACAGGGTTTCAAACACGACAAGTTTTTTGCCGGCCAACTCTTCTTCTGCATTTTCGGGAAAATGAAACGATACATCACAGCAGCCATCGGTTCCGCCGGCCGGATTATTCGCCTCTCCTGTAACAAATTCTGCCTCGGCAGTGAGCGGGCTTCCGTTTACCAAAAAGACTTCTCCCGTTTCCGGATCATAGGCTTCCCCATATAGTTTATAAGAATTATTCGGTCTGAGATTCGTGAAGCTTACCGTATCTACAAAACCTTTCGCGGTATTCTCCAGAAGCTTTTCCCCTTCTTTTCCCTTTGCCGAGGTCCGGATGTCCGGCGTCACAACTGTCTGACCCGCATCATCCTGATCCTCATGGCAAAGGGGGAAGGTAAAGTCACAGCCCTCCGGATATGCTGCCGGATAATTTCCCGCTGCTACGTCTTCTTCGGTCACATCACCCAAATACAAACGTTCAAATACGACGAAGCTTTTCCCCTGATGGCCACAAAGGAGTTTCAATTCTTCAAACAGCACTTCTACTTCGCCCGCAGCTTCAAATTCGGACTTTGCATATTCCGCCTTCGTGCTGAAAACTTTTCTTGCTCGAACCGGCTTTCCCTCTTCATTCAGGAACGGCTCCACCGTTCCGTCATCTTCCTTTATCATCAGTGTGCCGATCAGCGTAAATGTAGTATTTACCCGGAGATTTTCATAACTGACGACATCCCGGATGGTCTGCCCCCCGGATGCAGGCAGGATTTTCGATTCACCCTCCGAAGTCACCACAGAGGCCTTTGTCCCGATCATCGGATATTCCGCATTATAAATCCTTCCGTCCCTTTCCTGTACATTAACCGTTTTTTCGGATATGATTTCCACAGTAATGGGCCGGAGCAGCTGACATCCCTTGTTTGCCGCACAGGCTTTTTCCGTGATCACATACGTTCCGACCGGAAGAGCCCCCAGCTGTTTTCCGTTCAGGTCCTTCATCGGATTCCAGCTTTTTCCATCCTGATCTTTGCTGAACCAGATTTCATTCTTTGTTCCGTCGTAGTCTGCCTTCCGATCATTCAGGTTCACGTTAGCCGTATAAGCCGCCACCTCTGTGGTAGCCTTTCCTTCCGCATCCGTATACAGAATATGACTTTCTCCGGTCGTCTTGTTCTTCACTTCAAACTTCACGCCTTCCAGCGGTTTTCCGTCGGATAACCGTATTTTTTCCAGACTTATATTCCCGCGCACGGGATATACCGGCACATCGCCCAGGTTTTGATTGGTTTCCACGGTGAGAAGCTGCAGATCTCCGTGTTTCACTGCCGGAACCGAAGTGGAACCTGTTCGAATTGCATAGTTTTCATTCGTTTTGGATTCCCGAAGCAAAAAAGCATTGGCCGGCAGACCGGCATTGGAGGTTTTCCTGCGGATATGTGCCACGGCAACCGTTCCGCCATCCACCTGCCTTAGCTCCTGCCCGACAAATTCATAATTGGCATTGGTCCAGCCTGTATTCTTTACGATGTTTTTTGTATATCCGTACTGGTTCAGGGTAAAAGTCAAAAATGCCTTTCCGTAGGTATCCGTCATCTGGTACTCGATATCTCCCAGGGACGGTGCATATTCTTTGTCCAGTGATTCTTTTTTCAAAGTCAGATAAACATCGGAATAATAGCTGTAATCAAACTGGTACGTGATGAGATCCTGATACCGCTCGGTCTGGCCGTTTCCGTTCACATAGGAGCCGTCGGTCTTCATCACATACATCGTGATCACCGGAATGACCCCGGCTTCGGTCGACTCACGAATCAGAGCGGCGCCTCTGGCGTTATAATCCTTCAGACGGTTACGGATCGTAATCTCTTCCACACCGCCTGCCACGCCGCCGCGCGCCTCCGCATTCCATGCCGCATAGTTATAGGCATCCTCCGCTTCATTTTTCCCGATCATGTTCAGGAAATATGCAAGGTCAAAATGTGCCTGCTGGTAATAGGGACCCCCGATACCGAAATTCAGACCATCCTGATTCTTCTCATAATAATAAACCACGTTCCGGATATCGACAGTCACACCATCCACATCTACCGTATAGGGAAATGCAAAACCGGCATCCGACCAGGCATTGCAGTAATAGGTGACCGTGCTGTCTGCGTGGTGTGGTCCCCATCTTGTGGGGGAAACACAATAAAGCGGATACGGAAAATCATTCGATCGGTACTCATGGTTTCCGTTGGAAGAAGTCCCGGCGGCATAAACCTCCGTGGACGGTGCAGCACTGTAAATATCCTCCTCTGACGGATCCGTCTCTGCATTTACACCGATGTTCGGCAATAACGAAAGAAGGATTCCCATCAGCAGCATCCAGACAATAAGCTTCTTTCTTTTTTTCATTCGTTTTTTTCTCCTTTTTCTCCTAAGCAATGTACCTAAGTATTTATGGCATGCTGTTTTTATTCAACCTGAAACAGGATATTGGCAATGCACACCTCATCCCCGGGACGCAGCACCTCTTCTGTTCCGGCCGGAAGGCGTCTCCGGTTTAGCCACGTTCCGTTCGTTGACCCCATGTCCATGATCCAGACACGGTTCCCTTCTTTTCGCAGTTCGGCATGTTCCCGGCTCACACCCGGCACCTGCAGAACATACCGGCAGCAGTTTTTCTGTCTTCCGAGTGTTCCTGTGCCTTCTCCGATCCGGATTTCCTCCACCCACTTCAGATCCTTTGGAATCAGCTTGGTGACCGGCCGGGAAGGGTCCCTCATTAATACACCGGTTCCCACATCATAGGGTTCGGACAGACTGACGTCCTTCCTGTCCCCTGTCAGACGGTTTTTCTCATTTTCAGGGATAAATCTACTGTACTCCTCCTCCGATTCCGCTGCCGCAGCCCGCATGACAGCATTCAGCTGCGCCCTGCCCGGCACTCTGCTTCGCCTTTTCGCTGTCCGACGCCCTTCCTTCAGCCTGCTTTGCTCGGCCGGACGTGCTCGTCCCACGGTATTCCGTTTATACTTTCGCCGATGGCGCGTCTTTCCATCAGATTCCTCATACGGTTTTGCACGGATTTCTTCGGTTTTTCCGCGAAAACGCCCGGGCACCCGTCCGCCGCCAGACAAACTGACGGAAGACATTTCCGCCACTTCCTCCGCAAAATGCATCGGCCCGGAGGAAAGAAAATCCATATCCCAGAAACAGGACGGTTTTTCCAGAACCGGAGAACAAAACCGATAGATTCCCCGCAGTTTTTCCCGATCGGTACTGCTGAAAAGCCGGAGTGTTTCCTGACAAAATTCGCGGAGATGTCCTTCAAAGGAGCCTTCCAGTCCCGGCACGTAGAGAAAATAGATATTTCCCGCCGCATCCGTAAACACATAGGCTGGATGCAGCAGAATATACTCCGGCGGCATCATGTATCCTTCCAGCTGCCCCACAGCTGTCTTTAAAGAACGGAGCAGATTTTCCATTTTGTTCGGATCCGGCGCCTCGTCCTTCCAAATATCCTTCAGAGGCAGCAGCCCTGTCGTCCGGTAAAAGATATGCCTTTCATTATCGATCTCCGCAATTTCCCGTTCCGGGATAAAGGGCAAACGGCAATAAGCCAGCATCGAGGGAAGATACTCCGCCGTCTCCGTGAGCCCGGATATTTCCAGTCCATGCTCACTGCCCCTATCTCTCTGTAATATCATCATAAAGCTGCCATCTCCTCAGTCTGTCGGTGCAGCAACGCACCTCTTTTGTTACGGTAACCGTATCGTCCGAAATCAAATGCACCCTTCCCAGTGAGATTACCTTTGCTGCTTCCTCTTCCACGGAAACCTCAGCCCTGCCGGGAATTTCTCCGCTTCGTGCACCATCCGCCAGAAGCTTGTTTTCCAGTTCCGCTCCCAACATTTTCTCCTCCTCAGCGGACAGGGTTAAGGTATAGATATGCCGAATAGCTGCCAGTTGCAGAGCATCCCGCCGGAAAAACTGCAAAAGAAGTGCCAGAACAAAAAAGCAGCACGACAAAAGGACCGGAACGATCACACAGGCTTCGATTGTCATAAAGCCTTTGTTTGACATTCTTGAAACCCGCTCTGCTGCGTCTCCTGTTTCCGCTTTTCCCTGAATTCTTCCGTTATTTCCGATTACCTGCATTTGGAACATGGCGGCAGATCCACCTCCGATTTTCGTTTTCTGTACACGGTACGTTTCAGTCTCGAACAATAAGGCGTGGCATGATACACCTCTCCGTCAGGTGTTATGTAAACCGTACTGCCTGCATCTGCGCCGCAATACCGGCAAGGCAGATAGCCCTGCTCCTTTGCGGCTGAAATACTCCCTGCCACAGGATGCAGCGAAATATATGTGCAGTTTCTGTCCGTGTGATAGACCACGCCGTTTTCCGCCACATATACATATTCCGCATCCGCCGGCACACTTTGATTCTCAGTCGGATCACGGCCGGTATAGCCCTTCTGCCGGATTCGCACATGCTCTGCCTTCTGATACGATCCGAAGAAGGGAAGCTCAACACGAATCAGAAGGACTGCCTCCAGCACCACATAGCCATCCTCATCCGGAAAAGAGGAACCCAAAAAGGAAACCACCGGAATATAAGCTTTGGTTCGATCCGGTTCATCCAGATAGAGATAATACCGGGCCAGACACATGGCCGGAGATGCAGCGGAAGCGGCGGAGGAGGTGTCTGCAAAATACATATATTCCGCCATATATTCCGCTGTTTCCCGTATGGCCTTTCGTGCATCCATCCTTGCGGCGCGAATATCCATTAGGAGCACGAAAAATGTCATCATGAACAGGAATACCGGCAGGGCCAGAGCGGCTTCCACAGTAACTGAGCCGCGGTCCGGCCGGTTTTTCCGCAAAAGATGATCTTTTTTTGCCGCCCCGGAGAGGACTTGATTGGAATTTTCGTGCAAGATCATCTTTAATATCCTCCTTCCTCGTGGAGACAGACTCTCGTATCGGAAAGATCAATTTCGGCATCCACGCCGAAAGCCGTTATGGCATTTACCATGCGGAATGTCGGGTCCCCGCCCGATACATCCGCCTGGCAGGCATTTATCTGCATCACATCCAGCATATGCAGATATGTTGCATCCATATCAAAGGCCAAAAGGATCAACAGATACTCCCTGTACGTCAGTCCGTGGGAATCGCCCTCCTCTCCGGAAAGGGCTGAGAAATCCAAAAGGTGTGTGAGGTCTGTCTTCCAGGCTGCATGGCTTTTGGTAAGATTTACCTTCTTCCCCCGTACAAGAAGATAAACATCCGCCGCACTCTCCGCATAGGCCCAGCAGGCAGCAATCAGATACTTCGTGAGCGGATACAGGAATGGTGTCAGCGCCGTGACCGATATGGCAACACTCTTTACCTCCGCCATCCTGGCAGGATCCGCAAGAAGAGATGCAAAATTGAAGCCCAGTCTGAGCGCGATCAGCTTACTGACTGCCTTCTTATAATTCTCCGCATCGGTCGGAGCCCCGCTGACCAGATATTCCAGTTCCAGATTCAAAGCGGACTTTTCCCCCTCATCAGCCGGGTCGGTCAGACAGCGGAACATCTTTCCGGCATACACGAGCTGAGCAGCATGATCGGTAAGGACGCTTCCCCATCCTTTATTTCCGGAAATGGTTTTCCGAAGTCCGGAGAAGGACCGAAACCCGTTATCCACCAGAGCACCTTCATTCTGAAAAAGCCCCCGGGACGGAACCTCATCCATGGGTATCTCCACATCACTGAACCGCACATTTTCCGGCAGAATGAGAAGTGCCAGACCGGCAGGCGTGATCTTCCGGATTCCCTTTCGGGGATCCTTCTTTTTTCCGGAATCCGGCTGATAGCCTTCCGGCACATCTCCCGCAAAATCCCCGGATGATTCCCCGTCACTTCCTCCGATATCAGTTCCTTCGATTTCGCTTCCTTCTCCGCCTGCTTCATCGGTGTCATGTCCTTTGGTCTCCGCCTCCAGTTCATCCAGGCGGCTCTGCGAAACCGGTTCATCCTGCCCGTCTGTTTTTCCAATGAATTCGTCCGCAGCCGCTTCAAGTCCCAGATAGATCAGGGACTCCCGGATCTGTCTCCTGAATTCGGCGCATTTATCTTCGCCGAGGTACCTGACCTCCGTCAGCTGGACATCTGATACGGAAAACCCGCTGTTTTCCTCGATGGACTGCGTGATCAGTTCCTCAATTTCACCCTTCCCTTTTCCACCGAACCCGACATCCAGAAGGAGGATATGGTAACGATCAAAGATGTATCGGTTATACTCCGCCTTCACGCCGGATACTGCCGTCGCAAGTGTTCCCGCAGCTTCCGCTTCCTCTCGGCGCCGGTCCAGACTGCGGGTGAGACCTGCAAATACCAGAAGGAGCACAGAGATGAGAAGAAGCAAAAAAATTGTTACATACCCCGCGTCAGACCGTTCGGATCGTCCCACGGTTCTGTTCCTTCGAAGTCTCGTCATTCTGCATTTGCTGCAATCTTCTGTCAATATGCCACACCTCACCCGGTCACCTCTGCCGCACCGTTTGTTACCGCATTCCAAATCCGCTGAACAAGGGCAAGTGCCTGTTCCCGGAAGATCACCACAAGTGCAATTAAAACCACCAGCACCAGAATGATTTCAATCACGGCAACCCCTCTGTCATCCCGATAGCTTTTCTTGATTCGTGTCCGTTTCCGACTGACGCTGCATGACCGAAGCATCAGCATACTCCCGCCCGGGTTTTGATTTTCTCCGCTTAGCATATCCTCTGTCCCTGTTTCCGTGTATTCCGTTATTTCTCTCATTTCTTCACAAATTCTCTCATCCATACAACTTTTCTCCTTTCTCCGGAGCCGGCCGTTCATGTCCGGTTTAGCGATTCCGAAATATCCTGACCGAATTCCCGTCTAAATACCATTGGTACATCGATCCGTTTATTAGGCAACCGCCGCACCGGTCGCGTTACATGCCGACCAGCGCCGGGTACACCACAATGCCGACGACTGTCAGAAGGAGAAGTCCGGTTGGCAGAAGCAGCTTCTCGGATGCCTCCTCCCCCTTTTTTCGCGTGCGTTCCTTTTTACTGTTTACAGCTTCCTGTTCCTCGTCAGCGAGGAGCATAAGAAGCTGATCCGACCCGTGATACAGATTCTGGCTGATCAGGGCCAGAACCTTTTTATACTCCGGAAGACCGATATTCCTGCCCAGCTCCGTAAGCGCATCCGGCTCCGACCATCCACAGCGAAGACGATTCAGCGTAAAGCGGACTTCTTCCTGAAGGCTTTTTTCCGTACAGGTGTAAGTAAACCGCCGCAGGGCTTCGGGGATGGAAAGTCCCGCTCCCAGATAGAGGGATAACTGATTCACAAAGCGGAAATATCCATCCTTCATTTCCTCCTGCCTTGCCTCTCCTGCCCGGCGGATTGCCAAAATGCGGAACGTTACCGGAAGGATTACAATGGCAAAAAACAGAAGGACGAGAAGCGCGGTTCTGTCCGGCCCCTTCCTCACGCTTTTTTCCACGGTCATCCCATTCACTTCTTCCGGAAGAACGAACGAGGGATCGGTTTTTGCTTCTCTCTCCTGATTCTGCAAAGACTCTTCTGCCATTTCCCACGCATCCTTCTCCTGTGGGAAAACGATACAAAGGTAAGTTTCCTTTGCTTCTCTATGGTCCGCAGCAATGGTCGCCGTAAGAGCTACCTCTAGCGGTGCACTGAGGCTTCCTCGACTGACCTTTCCTCTGCTGCTGAGAATATCCGGATGATCCGACTGCCAGGTAATCTCCAGATTTCCTTCCGCCGTCCGAACAGGAAGCGTTAGATGATCCGTGATCCGTTCCAGACTTTCATTCTTTCCCAGAATTCGATCCGGCAATGTTTCCAGTTCTTTTTCCGCAATACACGCAAATTCTTCATCCGAAAGCTCCTCCGGTCCGATTTCCAGAAGAATTTCCTTTTCCTCGTTTCCATCCCGCAGGATGAGAGGAATCCGCCGGGATTCCCCGTCACGTGGACGGGTGATCACCCGCGAATCCTTTTTCTCACCCTTTGGAGATTCGGAAAGGAGTTGCAAAAACAAAAAGGCAATCAAAAGGCCTAAAAACATGGCAAGTAGCCTGACCATCTCTTTTTCGGTTTCATCAGCGAGCTGCGTCCGGTTCAGGGGTTTTCCACGCCGGATCAGGTTCGCCAGCCCCTTTTTCCACTTCCGGGGCACAAAACGGACCAGTTTCCCCGCAAGTACTGTCAACGGTTTCTTCATGCAGCTGTCCCCTCCACGATTCGTTCTCCCCAGAAATCCGCCAGGATATTCATCCCCAGTGCCGCTGTCATCACAAGCCTTCCCCCTGCGCCATGATAAAGGGCAGCTGTAAAATCCGGCGCCGTCAAAAGCAGAAAGAAGAGGATACCGGCCGGCATGAGTGTCATTACCTTCTGTTCCAGCCTTTTCGCCGCCACCATCCTTTCGACCTCTAATCTGAGTTCGATCTTGGTCGTGATCTTTTCCACGGTTCCCCGAATGATGCGAAGCATGTCGCCTCCCGTTTCCTCCGCCAGCGTCAGCATCTCCGCAAAATCCCGGATTTCCGGAAGGGCGGAACGCTTTGCATAGTCCCGGAAGGCTTCGGAAAAGGTTTCTCCCATTTCCTGCCTTTTTTGTATTTCCCGGAGCACCTGCCGGATTTCCGCCTTTTCCCCGTATAAAAAGCCGAGATCCCGCTCCGTCTCGCAAAAAGCCCGGCTGATGCTCCCCCCTGCGGCAAGTGCACCGGAAAGTGCGGTGATGAGATTCCGAAAATCATCCAGTCTTTCCATCCGCCTCTTTCTAAGGACCCTTTTTCTTCCGGAAACAAATACATAAACCGCAACGCACACGCCCGGAAGAAGGCCCCATACATTCCGGTAAAACATGTAAGCCGCAATCGTTCCGACAGACAGTCCCGTGATGAGCGGTCGTATCAGCAGCAGTGCCTGCTTTCCTGTTTGTTCCAACTTCAAAGGGCTTGCTTCCGTAACCGCCTTCGACGTTCCAAATACCGTAACTGTTTCAGATACGTGCTTCATCCGACCGCCTCCGCATAACCCGGCGGCGAACCGTCCTGCAAAGCCCCCTCCTCCCGCACGATCCGGAGGAGTCCCGCCCTTCCGAGCTTTTCCACATTATGAAGGTCCCGGAATTTCCGAAGCTCTCCCAGAATCCTTCCGTCCTCTTCTCCTGTTTCCTCAAACCGATATAATGTATCCACCCTGATCTCCTCTCCTTCCATTCCGGAGATTTCGCTGATCTCCAATACCCGTCTGGACCCGTCCCTGAGCCTGCCCAGATGCACCACAATATCCACTGCCGAAGCAATCTGCTGCCGGACAGCCCGAAGCGGCAGCCCCGATTCCGCCTGAAGCACCATGGTTTCGAGCCGGAAAAGCATATCTCTTACGGAATTGGCATGTCCGGTGGAAAGGCTTCCGTC
>CACYDN010000085.1 GCA_902773185.1 uncultured Lachnospiraceae bacterium
ACTTGCTCATGTTTTAGCGGTCCTCAGATAAAAATGTGCTTTTGTGCAAGCACAAGCACATTTTTACCTTTTGACCTTGACATCATAATATCCTTGCTATTTTAACATAAAGAAATTGATTTGTGAACACACGAATCCGGCCATTTTAGAGAAAATTCGCATCGCGCTGCTGTTTATCGGTTTCAGGATATGTTGTCCAGATCGGTGTGCATGATCTTTCTGTATAACAGCCATGATATCCCCGCAATCACAAACATCACGAACAGATTCATCACGTTCCGGAAGAACGGTGACAGAAAGATTACACCAAGTCCCGGCAGAAGCAGGATAAAACCGCCGAGAATACTCAGCCCGGATGCCGCGCTCTGCTTCACAACCTCTGTGGCATTTTCCCATTGCATTTTCGGAAACTTCAGATTCAGGAAAAGGCCAAAGAGGATGGAAAAAGGAATTCCGACAGCCGGTATGATCAGAAGCCATAACCGTTCCATAAAGCTTACCCGCACCGTAAAGAGAAGCAGAATCTCCATTAGGCCATAGACCGGTGCCACGGCAATCAGGTTAAACAGAAGCTTTGCCCCCAGGATTTCCTTTGTGCCAAGCGGCAGGGAACGAGGAATCCACCAGTTCTTCCCTTCCATGGAAATCGAAGATGCCGATATACTCATCATGCCGAAAAAACCCGTCAGGAAATACGGGAGCCCCGCCGTGATCGTTACCTTTACCGGAAGCCCCCGGGTACTCACAAAATCCGCCGGATCGATAAACCAAAAGGCCACCGCAATCGCCACAGCAAGGATCGGACCGATGATCGTATTGGTCACATAAATGCCCGAAGAAAAGTACCGGGCCGCCTCTTTTTTCATAAGTGCGGTCATTACTGTCTGTTCCCGGAGCGCCCCGAGGGTATAATCCCTATGATAAGAAACCGTACGCAGTCCGGCCGAAAGCTTAAAGAAATTACTTCCGATCATCAGGATCGTTAAACCCATCACGAAAAGAGAAAGAACCAAATAGATCAGAAGACGTACAGGATCCGGTTTCAAAACCGCATTTCCCATGGCCCGCACCGGCGGCATGCCGGTTTCAATGTTCCGCACCACGGACTTTGCCGCTTCTTCCATTTCCTTTTTCAGCTTTTCCTCTTCCGCTTTCCGTTTCCGTTTCCGCTCCGCTTTAGAGAGCCGCCCGGACTGTTTCTCCGTCCCATCTTCCGAAAGCTTTTCTTCATCTCCGGAAATCACAGAACTATCCGTGGCAGAAGACGCTTCCGTATTCATGGATTCTTCGGTAACCGCAGAAGAATCCGTGGAATCATAAAACAGCTTCCCCGGGGAAGAAAATGACGAAAGCAGGAAAATCCCGATCACAACAAATAGAACAAGCATGACCTCAGCCAGCACCTTATGCTTCATCCCGGCTATGATTTTGGCAAAGAGAATGCCAAACCAGGCCGAAACCGCAGCAGGGAGTATCGGAAGTATGAACAATACCGGGATCATGTTCAGAAAAAACAGTACGCCCGCATCTGTATAAATCCCGCAGATGATCATTCCGGGCAGAAAGAGTATTGCGGTAAGCACAAGGCCCTCCAGGTAGAGTCTCAGAAGCCGCGCTGCCACCACATGTACCCCCTTCACCGGAAGGGCGGACAATAGATCCAGATCCTTATCCCGGTAGATCAGGGATTTTGCTTTGATGGCCCCCAGCGCAAGCTGAAGAACAAATGCTACCATAAAAAACAGCATCGGGATTTTTTCCGCCAGACCGAAATCAGCAAAAGCATAAGCGGTAACGCCTGCGTAAACCAGCAAAACAAGGACAAGAAAGACAGCCGCAATAAAAAGCCCTCTCTTCATCCTTTTCTTATTTGCATCTTTTGTATATCGATATTCGTTCAGCCCAAACAGATTGATAAGTTCGAGCCTGGCCAGAACACGGAATTCTCTCATCGTTTCCCTCTTAAACATCTCCGAAGCCTCTCCGTCGCCTCAGATATTCCTATTCGTGAAACCTAACAAATCGGAAAAAAGCGCTGTCACTCCGCAGTATTTTCCGTAACCGTTTCCATAAACAGTTCTTCGAGCGTTGCCCCATCCCTCACAACTTCTTCCATATTGCCGCTGGCAATAAGCTTCCCGTCTTTAATGATAGCCACCTTATTGCAAAGCCGCTCCGCCACCTCCAGAACATGGGTGGAAAAGAAGATGGCACCGCCCTCTTTTGTCATCTCCTTCATCATTTCCTTCAGAACGTAAGCCGCCTTCGGATCCAGACCAACGAAGGGTTCATCCATAATGAGAAGCTTCGGCGCATGGATCAAAGCAGAGATCAGAACCAGCTTCTGCCGCATCCCATGAGAAAACGAAGAGATCAGGTCACCGAGCGCATCCGTTATCTCAAAACGCTCCGCATACTCCCTTGTTCGCTTTTCCCGATCTGCCGCGGAAACACCGTAAACATCCGCAATCAGCTGCAGATATTGGATACCGGTCAAAAATTCGTAAATATCCGGGTTATCCGGAATATAGGCAATCCGCTGCTTCACCTCCGTCTCATGTTCCCGGAGACGCAGGCCGTCGATTATTACCTCACCACTGTCATAGGGATGAATGCCGGTGATAGCTTTGAGGAGCGTGGTCTTCCCCGCTCCATTGTGGCCGATAAAAGCATAGATATCTCCCGGCTCCACATGGAGCGATATATCTGTCACACCCTTATCCGTCCCTTTGTATTTCTTGTTCAGATGATCGATCACGAGCATCTCTATTCCTCCTCTTCCTGTGTTTTTTTCTTCATACGCCTATAAAGGATTTCCGAGTAAAGAAACGGCACCCCCACATAAATGACAACGGCAACCAGCACGAGAGAAAACGGCAGTTGCATAACCGTTACGATCATGCATAAAACACCGGTAAGAAAGGAAAATAGACCGGCAAACCGGTGGGTTCTGTCCCAAAGCTCCTGATTTGCCAGCGTATGCGGCGTCCTTATCCCGTAAAACGCATTCCGCCGAACCTTCGGCAGATAGTTTCCGAGTACCATCATGAGAAGGGTGACCAAAATACCAAACACCGAGGTTATATCGGTCAGTTTTTTCATGGCATAGAGCAGAATGATCATCTGAAGTGTGATGGCCAGTGTCGGCATGATCATCTTTACCACACGGTCGGCCTTTCCGTCCTCCTCTTCCTTTCGGATGCACCGCGTTACCACACAAAACAGAGCCTGCATAGCCGCAATCAAAACCGGAATTAAAAACACGGCAAAAGCCCTGGAGGAGTAACCATCCGGTTCCCCATCCAGGCCGAAATGTGTAGGAATCCTTTCCGGCAGCTTCCGGTAAACAATGAGTCCCGGAAGAATGGCCAGAAGGCAAAGCAGAAC
>CACYDN010000086.1 GCA_902773185.1 uncultured Lachnospiraceae bacterium
CCCGGCATGACCTATTTCTTCCAGCTTGCAGATATCGGTTGCCGTATGCTTCAGGAACAGGGCTATCAACCTGCCATTGTCTATTTCAATCTGAGCGGAATCAAGTATTTCAATAAAAAATACGGATTTTCCCAAGGCGATCAGCTGATCCGGTCACTATCCACGATTCTGGTCAATCATTTTGGGCTGGATAACTGTTCACGCCTCAGCCAGGATCATTTTGCGGTTTACACGAAGCTTGAGGGACTCGAGGAAGTTCTTCGAGAAATCTTCGATGAAGCCCTGCAGATCAATGGCGGCAAAACTCTTCCCATAAGAGCGGGTATTTACGTGGAACCGCCTGAGCTTACAGAGACCAGTCTGGCCTGTGACAGGGCAAAGTATGCCTGCAGCACCATACAGGGCGCTTATGAATCCGACTTTGCCTATTTTAATGATAATATGCAGATCAGCGAAGAAAACCGCCATCATATTCTCGATCATCTGGATCAGGCCATCGAGGAGAACTGGATTCAGCCTTTCTTCCAGCCCATCATTCGAGCCGCCAACGGATGCGTCTGTGATGAAGAGGCTCTGGCCCGCTGGATTGAGCCCGGAAAAGGCATGCTCTCTCCGGCAGAGTTTATTCCCGTACTGGAAGAATCCATGCAGATTTACAAGATGGATCTGCACATTCTGGACGGTATCCTGAAAAAAATGAAAAGGCAGGCAGAAGAAGGTCTTTTCGTGGTACCTACTTCGCTGAACCTTTCCCGTACGGATTTCGATATGTGTGACATGGTAGAGGAAATCTGCCGCCGCGTAGATGAGGCCGGTGTGGAAAGAAGCAAAATCACCATTGAGATCACCGAAAGTGTTGTTGGCAGTGACATTGATTTCATCAAGGATCAGGTAGAGGCTTTTCAGGCGGAAGGCTTCCAGGTCTGGATGGATGACTTCGGCAGCGGCTACTCTTCTCTCGATGTTCTTCAAACCATCCGTTTTGATGTTCTGAAGCTGGATATGCGTTTTATGAAACAGTTCGATCAGGGAGAAAAGAGCAAGATCATCCTGACCGAGCTTGTACGTATGGCACTCAGCCTGGGCATTGACACGGTCTGCGAGGGTGTGGAAACCGCAGAACAGGTTGCTTTCTTAGAGGAGATTGGTTGTACCAAGCTGCAGGGTTTCCATTTCTGCAAACCGATTTCCTTCGACACACTTCTGGAACGGTATCGGACCGGAACACAGATTGGTTTTGAAAACCCCGCAGAATCCGATTATTTCAGTGCCATCGGTCGGATCAACCTCTATGATATCTCCGTCCTCCGCAGCGATGATGCAGATTCTCTTCAGGACTATTTTGATACGCTTCCCATGGCGATTCTGGAAACCGACGGGAAAATTATTTCTGTAAACCGCTGCAATGAAGCATATCGAAGCTTCCTTGCCAAAAATATGATGGTGGATATTTCCCAGGCCGGAAATTTCAACAAAATGCCCTTGGAAACAAATACCACCTTCCTTCGCGCCATCCGCCAATGCACTGCAGACGGAAAGAAGATTTTCTTTGATGAAATGGTTGCCAGCGGCGACATGGTACATTCCATGCTCCGGCGGATTGCAAAAAATCCGATCACCGGGATGTCCTGTCTGGCCGTTGTAGTTCTGGCCATGCAGAAAAATGCGGAGCAAAACGTAACCTTTGCACACATTGCCAATGCGCTTTCCTCCGACTACCTGTCCCTTTACTATGTGAATACGGATACGGAACACTTTATTGAATATACACCTAACCCAAAAGAGGCTTCCCTTTCCGTTGTCAGAGAAGAGAACAACTTCTTCTCCAGAAGCCAGGAAGACGCTCTGAAATACATCTTTAAAGATGACCGGGACGAATTTGTAAAAGCTTTTAACCGGGAAAATGTTCTGCAGGCGATTGAAGAGCATGGCACCTTCACCTGCTCCTATCGACTGTTGATCAATGAGATACCAACCTACGTAAATATGAAGGCCGCGCGGATGAGCACCAGCAGCCATCATATCATTGTCGGTGTCAATAATGTGGATGCGCAAATGCGGCAGCAGGAAGCCTATGAACGGATCAAGGATGAACAGTCAACCTATAACCGTCTCATGGCTCTCTCCGGCGATTACGTATGTATCTACGCGGTGGATTTGAAAACAGACCATTTTATTGAATATGACGCTACCGATTCCTACACAGAACTCGGTCTGGCCAAACAGGGAGATGATTTCTTTGCGGTTTCTCACAGGAACTGCCGTCTGCTTGTGCATCCTGAGGATCAGGAGATGTTTATCACGCAGATTGATAAAGAAAACATTCTCCGTATTCTCGATGCAACCGGTTCATTTTCGATCAATTACCGTATGATCATCGATGACACCTACAAGTATACCAATCTGAAGGGCGCACTTGTCAATGAAAAAGACGGTCCGCAGCTGATTCTTGGTGTGGTCAATATTGACCAGCAGGTACGCCGCGAGCAGGAATTTGACCAGCAGCTCATGATTGCCAAGAGCATGGCGAATGTGGATACTCTCACAGGATTAAAAAACAAAAGTGCTTACGATTCGTTGGCCGAAGAACTCGATCAAAAGATCCGGGAGGGTATTGCCGAGCCCTTTGCAGTCGTTCTCTTTGATGTGAATGGACTAAGAAAGGTCAATGAATCACGCGGAAATCAGGCCGGCGACCGCCAGCTGAAGCGGGCAAAGTCCATTATCTGCGAACTGTTTGACCACAGTCCGGTCTTCCGGATCGGTGGCGATGAATTCGCTGTCATTGCTCGCGGAAAGGATTATGAAATTGCGGATCAGCTTGTGGAGGATCTGCAGGATGCGAACCTCAAGAGAAAAGAGGCCGGCGATATCGTGATTGCCTGCGGCATGGCCCGCCATCAGGGGGAGAAAACGGTTGCGGAGGTCTTCCGCAGGGCTGATGCGAAGATGTATTTCAACAAACGCGATTTAAAACACTAATTTGTTTCAAAATACGGAGCAAATGAACGCGAAAACCTGTAGAACAACATTTCTGAATCAGATATGTTGTTCTATTATTTTTTGAAGTATTCCAGCACTTCATGCAACGAGGGGAAAACGTTTGTTGCAAGTGCTAGGATTTCCCTGTCGGGCTGGAGGATGTCGGGGACCATGATGGGATGGCTGCCGGCGGCGTGGGCCGCGCGGATTCCGTTGAAGGAGTCCTCGATGATCATGCAGTCTTCCGGCGTTTTTCCGAGAGTCTCTATTGCCTTGAGGAAGATGTCCGGCGCCGGCTTGGACCGTGTCACCATATCGCCCCCGATGATCACATCAAAATAATCGATGAGGCCCACTACGGTCAGCTCCTGTTTCACAACCTTTGTCAGGGTGGATGACGCCAGGGCCGTCGGTATCCGGTTCTCCTTCAGCCAGCTGAGGAGTTCGCGAACACCATCCTTCACCGGGATTCCGGTCTCTTTATATTTCTCCCGGAAAAGCAATGTTGCTTCCTCAAACAGGGCCTCTACCGGAGCATCTTCTCCGTAGTATTCTTTCAGAATCTGCTTGGTTCTTTCGGTCGTTGTTCCGATACACCGATAGGCCACCTCTTCTATGTTCGGGAGGCCATACTTCTCGGCGACGATCTTATCGCACTCAATATAGGCCCGTTCCGAATCAAAGATCACGCCATCCATATCAAATATAACTGCTTTATTCATCTTGCTTCTCCTGTCAGTTGTTATCATTTACCGAAAATATCCCATTCGTGAATTCCGGCCGGAATTCTGCCACTCAGCTTCGCTGTATAGCGGATTTATAATCGCTTCGTTTGATCCTCTCCGAAGAACATATCCCGGATTTTAGTCAGCACGTCCTCGGCCGCGCGGATATCCGTCATCACATCGCCGGTTTCCAGAGAGTGGTTTGCATCCGAATAGGTATAGAGCGGAATGGAAAGCCGCTCACATGCTTCCCGGATCACCGGGGTCTCCGCCCAGGGATCGGCGGTCCCATGAAACGCCAGCCCGTTCTTCGGCGGTGCATAGATAAACGTGTCCTGCAGCGGCGTCATATAGATGAACCGTACCTGCGAGCGTCCATGCGTTCTGGCGTATGCTGCTGCCAACACCGTCCCGATACTCTTTCCCACAAACACCACATCCTCGTATTCGCGGAAATCCACATCCACGAGCCGGGCTTCCACCTGCTTCATGGCAATCCGGAAGGTCAGTTCCATCTTTTCCCTGTCTCCACGGATTTTCTCCGGAAGATCATGGTACTTCATCTGAAGTAACGTATAGCCTTCTTTCTGAAACATCTTACCGGTGTAATACAGCAGCGGCTTATCCACCGTGTATCCTACCCCCGGAAACAGTACACATAATTTCATGCCAAATTCTTTCTCCTGCGTTCCGGATATGCAATCCGGAAGTTTATATCATCAAATGTATCAGTGAACTACTTCTTTCCCGTCAGATAGTATACCGCCAGCGCGGTGCGATGCGACAGTCCTTCCTTCGAAAGGATTGTCGTGATGTAGTTCTTCACCGTCCCTTCGGAAATGAAAAGCTTCTTCGCAATCTCCTTATTGGAGAGTCCCTCCGCTACTGCCTTCACAATTTCCAGCTCTCGCTCGGTATAGTCCGATGCATCGAAACCGCTTCCTGCATTTCCTGCTGCACCGCTGGCCGTGGAAGTGTTCATCGACTGGCTGGTCAGTGATTCGAGGATGTTCTCCTCCATCACCCCGGTTCCGTGATAAACAGACTTGATCATCTGTTTCAGATGCTCCGGCGTGTGATTCTTGATGAGATATCCCTTTGCGCCGTTCCCGAGAGCCTGCTTCACCAGGTCGTCATCATCAAAGGTGGTAAGGATCAACACCTTTCCCAGATCATGCTCCACGATGTATTTCGTTGCCTCGATTCCATCCATCTCCGGCATCTGGATATCCATCAAAAACACATCCGGCTTATTCTTTTCCGCAAGCTCCACGGCTTCTTTGCCGGTGCCGGCACAGCCCAGAACTTCAAACTCATCATCTACATCGAGAATGATCTTCATGCCGTCCCTTACAAAATCGCTGTCGTCCGCAATGATCACTTTAATCTTTTCCATACCTTTTCTCCATCTGATTCTGTTTTCCGATTCAATGAAAGCGCTTTCACGCTCCCGGGTGTACCCGTTATTTCAAACCATGAATCTTTTTCTACCCATACAGATTGCCGAACAGTCCGTTCAATGACACTCCCCTCAGCTAAAGCAGAGGGGATTGCGCGTCGTATCAAGTTCAAATAGGAGGCTCAGACCTGCAGCGGCAGAAGCATTTCCACAGTAAACCCTGCCTCCGAAGAAAAGCTCAGGATACCGTTCACGGCCCGCACCCTCTGGCGCATGCCGGAGATACCCATACCATCCGTAATTGTGCTGCAGCCAACCCCGTCATCGGAAATGCTGCACCGCACAAGCTGATTCATCACCGTCAGGATGATCCTGATATTCTTACATTTCGCATATTTCATAGAATTGGAAACCGCCTCAAACGCATTGTCCAGTATGATTTCCCAAATGGAATCGGGAATCTGGGCGATGTCGCCCTCCGTCTCCAGCTCCGTCTCCACGCCTTTGTTGTTACAGTCCTCGCACAACCGGTACAGCTGCAAAAGCGCCAGTTCCTTCTTCTCCGGTCTTTCCCGCCGAAGGATCTTCCGAATTTCATCCATACCGGTCCGGAGCTGATTGATCACCGCCTGCACCATCCCGCGGGATTTTTCCGTATCCTTATCCATCAGCACCTTCACGGCCTCCAGCTGGTAGATGGATCCGTTGATATTATGTCCCAGCTTATCATGCAGGGTCTGGGAAAGCCGGCTGCGTTCCTCTAAAATCTGATTTTCCGTCATGAGCATGTTCTTCTTCAGCTCTGCCTTTGCCTCAAAATCCCGCATCCGCATATCCCGCTTCAGCTCCTGCTCCACGATGGTCTCCTCCAGCATCAGCTTTCGGTAATGCAGGATGATCTTATCATGCTGCAGATAGGCGATGGCGAGGAATGTAATAACAAGAAAGATTACCAGATAATCGTCCCGGCCCGGCACAAAAATCAAGGCATAGGGCATAAAATACCAGCCGATTCCGGCACCGAAGGACGATAATGCTTCAAAGAGAAGAACAAACCCGATCAGTAGAAAACTCCTGCCGCCGACATAAAGAAGACACCCCCAGGCTGCCGCAGACGCTGCAAGAAGAATGTGTTTCATCCTTCTATCCAGCAGTTCCCGGATAGCCATGAGGGTGATGAGCCCCGCGACAAGCAGGAGTACCTTATAAGATACTCCTGTCCCATCG
>CACYDN010000087.1 GCA_902773185.1 uncultured Lachnospiraceae bacterium
GAGAGGATGGGATTCGAACCCATGCGCCCTTGCGGACAAACGGTTTTCAAGACCGCCTCGTTATGACCACTTCGATACCTCTCCTGAGTGATATTTTAATGTAATAATTACGTACCGCTCATGCCATCGGTTTCGCAAACAAAACCAACCGCGGCGTTTTCAGCGGCTTAATCATACTATCAAATTCAGTATGCCATGTCAAGCCTTTTTTCACATTTCTTTACTTAATTTTTTAAGGAATTTTGGGGTACCTTTTTGCGGCATAAATCCCACTATAATCCATATCGGATATATAGTGGGACATGGTTCATGATCATACATATTATTGTATCAAACCTCTATTATGCCTGCTTCTCATTCATTTTTAAAAAATTCCGGTAGCAGTCGTTTGCCCTCAGAATTTCGAGGTCCTCTTTTGTCGTGATCTTGATGTTCGCGCGCTCGCCGCGGAAAAGATGCACCTCTTCCCCCAGCCCGATCAAAAGCTCGCTGGAGGACACAGCATCATGCCAGTTCCTTTTTTCAGCCTCATCATGGGCCCACAGGATTTTCTCCATCCGGTATCCCTGGGGCGCCTGGGTAATAAACATTTTGTTTCTTTCATAACTTGCCCCGCTCGTCTCCCCGTTCTCGCTGAAAAGCAGGGAATCAATGCTGGGCATCACCGGAACAGCACTGCCGTAATTTCCGGCGCAGTCAATGGCCTCTGTGATCAGCCGCTCCGTCAGGATGGGCCGCACCCCATCACAGATGAGGATGATATCCGCACCGGAGACGCCGCTTTCCGCAAGCGCCATCAGACCGTTGTGTATGGAAAGATAACCGGTTTCCCCACCGGGAACAACTGCGGTCACCTTCCGGATATGATACTCCCGGAGCATCTCCGAAAGACGGGGAATCCAGTCCGGGAGACAGGCGATCACGATGCCATCCACCGCCGGATGCTCCTCGAAATGCATGAGCGTACGAATAATGATGGGCTTTCCGCCAACCATGAGGAACTGTTTCGGAATATCCGTCCCGCCATCAGCAGGGATTTGTTCCGACGCCGGCTGTCCGGAACCTCGCATTTCCGCGAACTCGGATCCGGCAGATCCCTCCGTCATTCTTCGCCCCACACCGCCGGCAAATATTACAGCGTATACCATGTGTTACTCCTATCTCAGCAAAACTGTCCCGCATACACGATGCATTTGACGTTGTATCACGCCAGACAGTCCGAATACTCACTCCACTGAGTCTCTAGTCCGCCTGCCTGTAATCCGCAAAGAAATGCTTCATCTTTTCCATCGCGGGCTCCAGAACCGAAAGATCCGGCAGGTAAACGATCCGGAAATGATCCGGTACCTCCCAATGGAAACCGCCGCCATGTGTCAGCAGGATTCCCTCCCGCTTCAGCAGGTCAAGCGCGAACCGCTCGTCATCGTGGATGTTAAACTTCTCCTTATCCATCTTCGGGAAGATGTAGAAGGCTGCCTCGGGCTTCACCGCGGAAAGGCCGGGAATCTCCTTTATTTTATTAAAAATATACTCTCTCTGCTCATAAACCCGTCCGCCCGGAACGAGCAGGGCCTTAGTCTCCTCCAGCATGGAAAGCGCCGGCGCAATAAGCGACTGCGCGGGCACGTTGGAGCAGAGCCGCATGGAGGAAAGCAGATTCAGTCCTTCCATATACCCTGCCGCATTCGATTTATCTCCGGAAACCGACATCCAGCCCACACGGTAGCCCGCAATCAGGTGGGACTTGGAGAGTCCGTTAAAGGTGATGCACAGCTTATCCGTCAGACTTGCAATGGATACATGCTTCTTCCCATCCATCACAAGGCGGTCATAAATCTCATCCGCAAAAATGATCAGATCATGCTCCTCCGCCATCTTCACGATTTCCTGAAGTAAATCCTCCGGATAGAGCGCGCCGGTCGGATTATTCGGATTGATGATGACGATACCCTTTGTCCGCGGGGTAATCTTCCGCCGGATATCCTCTAGATCCGGATACCAGCCAGCCTGCTCATCGCAGATATAATGCACCGCGGTTCCGCCGGACAATGTAACCGATGCCGTCCAGAGCGGATAATCCGGTGCCGGAACCAGAATTTCATCCCCGTAGTCCAAAAGTCCCTGCATGGTCAGGGTGATCAGCTCGCTGACGCCGTTTCCCGTGTAAACATCATTCACGGTCACGCCCTCAATGCCCTTTTTCTTGTCATACGCCACAATAGCCTCCCTGGCGGAGCGAAGGCCCTTGGAATCGGAATAGCCTTCCGTATCCGTCAGCATATTGGACATATGCTCTATCAGCGGATCCGGTGCACGAAAACCGAACGGTGCCGGATTTCCGATGTTCAGCCGGAGGATTTCCTCCCCGGCCTCGATCATCCGATTTGCTTCATCCATGACCGGACCGCGGATATCGTAGCAGACATGATCCAGTTTCACACTTTTCTTAAATACACGCATTTTATATTTCCTCCAAATCATTTATTGATCCAAAATCCGCAGCACATCCTCCGGTGTTTCGGCAAACATGGTGGCGCCGTTCTCCAGAAGTTCTTCCTTCTCCCGGAAGCCCCAAAGGACGGAGATGCAGGGCATCCCGGCCGCACGGGCTGTGGCAAGATCCACCTCGGAATCACCGACATAAATACACGCTTCCGGCTTCTTTCCGAGCTCGAGCAGTGCTTCTTTCACCGTATCCGGGGCCGGTTTGGGGCGTACACCGGGACGTTCGCCGATTGCGGCATCCACCTCCGGGAAAAACTGCTCCGCCAGCTCCTTCACCGCGCTGTCCACCTTATTGGAAACAATGGCCAGAAGATAGCCCTCATCCTTGAGCTTCCGAAGCAGCTCCGTCACACCCTCATAGGGGCCGGTAGCATCCAGACAGTGTGCATCATAATAGTCCTTGAATACGTTATACATTTCCCGGCGCGTCATTTCATCCGTTTCCGGCGGCGTCGCTTTTTCCAGAAGGACCATGAGGCCGCGGCCGACAAAACGCCTCGTTTCATCAAGCGTCCGCCCGGGCATACCGAACCGCTTCAACGTATAATTCAGCGCATTCTTCAGATCCTCCAACGTATAAAGAAGCGTCCCGTCCAGATCAAAAATTACGGCATTTATATTCTTATCCAAATTGTTTTCTCCTGTATATTGAGC
>CACYDN010000088.1 GCA_902773185.1 uncultured Lachnospiraceae bacterium
CGCAGCGAAGTAAGGATTGAGACCAGAAAAGCAGAGAAACCGCAGATCCGTGTGATGGACAGATCCGGAGAGGTAAAGAAAGATGATGAAGAAGATTGAACCATACATCAGGGCGGTCAATTATTATGAAACGGATCAGATGCATGTAGTGCACCACTCAAATTATGCAAGATATATGGAAGAGGCGCGGCTCGATATGATGAGTCAGATCGGTCTTTCCTATGATAAGCTGGAGGAAATGGGAATCATCATCCCGGTTCTGGAACTCCATAACGTGTTCACGCACGCCATTCATTACGGAGATATAATTTCCATCCAGCCCTCTCTGACGAAACTCACACCTGTCCGGTTTTCCATTCACTATGAGTTATATGATGCCGGAACGGGAGAATGGCTTAATCGAGGCGATACCAGTCATGCTTTTGTGGACAGGGATTTTCATCCGATGAATGTGAAAAAACGTTTTCCGGAGGTTTATGAAGCGTTGCTTTCATGTCTTGCGGAAGAAGAGAAGGCGTAAATAAAATCCGAAAAAACATCCGGTACCTCACAGGCGAATCTGTTTCGCCGGTGAGGTACCGGATTATTTTGCTTTTAGAGATCGATTTCGGTCCGGAACTGTGCGTTTGAAATGAAGGTTCTATTCCTGCGCATCTTTCCGAACGTTCTTTCGCTTGCTCTTTTTGTTCAGGTAAAGCTTTTCGTCCGCAAGGGTCATATCATCCTCGACATGGATTTTGTCGCTGCAGGTGAAATCCGTGAAGCCGAAACTAAATTCGATGTAATAAGGCTTGTCGCAGGTACGGTTCAGCTGTTCCATGGAGTTGTTCAGTGTCATAGTAAATTTCTCATCATCGCCATCCTGGATGGAGGGAACGAAGACGGCAAATTCATCGCCGCCGATCCGGGCAATTATTGAGTTGCCGGGGAAGCTGGAACGGAGAATCTTTGCAATGCTCCTGAGGGCATAATCTCCATCCTTATGACCGAATATGTCGTTTACCTGTTTCAGGTTATCCATATCGATATAAGCTGCCAGAGAGTGGATGCCCCGGTTGGCTCTTGCGTTGGTATATTGCTGGGCGGCTTCGAAGAAACCGCGACGGTTCATCAGGCCGGTCAGTTCATCGGTGACGGAGAGCGCATTCAGAAGATCGTTCTTTTCACGGATTTCATTCATGGTTGCTTCCAGACGGTTCTGGATGGACAATTCCTGTTTCATCAGTGCAATGAACTTCATGGAGGTACCCAGCTGCAGGGAGGTGGAGTAGATGCTCTTGAAGTTGGGGAGGTCTGCTTCGCAGAGGAAGAGACCGTGCTGCACCTCATTGGTGAAGATAGGGGTCAGGACCATCGTCCGGCGGCGGTTGACATCGCTCTTCGGTTTCAGAACCATGTAGGAGGGCATGATCCGGTTGTCTCCGCGGAGTACATGGATGCGGCCATCCTGGTAATATGCCTGAATCAGCAGGTATTTCGGAATCTGCCAGAGACCGGTGGTAAGTTCTACGGGAACCTCATCGTAAAGATAGATGAAGGCGCTGGGGAAACCGATGTTGTTTTCCAGCTTATCCATGATGAGATGGAAGCATTTGTAATCGTCGGTTGCCGTGAGGAGCGTATCCCGCGTGATGTAATTGGAAGACCATGCGCTTTCTTTATGATCCCGGTTTTCCTCCATCATCCGCCTTGCGGTGAAGTAGGAGAGAGAGGATAGGATGGTATTGAAGATATCGGCAAGCCGGGAACGCCTTTCCTGGGATATGTCCAGGTTGGTCAGGAACCGTGACAAAAGATCAACGAAGAAGATTACGTTAATGGTGGAGAAATAGTAACGGATGATGTCGTTGGCCAGGATTTTACCGAGGTCCTCCCGCACAAGAGATACATCCACCGGATCATCCGAGAAGACCATCCGGGTAAAGGTCAGCAGGAAAGGATCCATCAGGGCAAAAAGCTGCCGGGAATAGAAAATATCCGTATACTGGGACATAAACTCTGTTTTAAAGAAGTTCATCAGGTCTTCCGGGGAGCTGTCGGCCAGCGTTGCATTTACGGTTTTCAGGATGGCCGGATCCGATGCCGGATCGAGTCCGCAGGAAAAACGGGAAACCATCTGGGAGTGCAGAACGGATTTGGAAGTCGTTCCGGTATCCAGAAGCTCAAGCGCCTGGAAAATGGACTGGTAACCAAGATCCATGATGTTGTTATCCACGGTGGTAAGGGCCGGTGACAGGGAAAGGGAATAGGGGGCGTTATCGTAACCGGTGACCAGAATATCCTTTCCGATCACGAGACCGCGTCGTTTGATTGCGGTATATCCGCCGATTGCCATCGTATCGTTGGCAAAGATTAAGGCTTCGAGATCGTTGTGGCGGTCAAGAAGCTCATCTACAATGTCCTCCGTATATTCGGAAAAATTGCCGTAAACGACCTTCGACTCATCGTAGGGGATGCCGTTTTCCTCCAGAACATCTTTGTAAATGGTGAGGCGCTCCAGCGCATCGCTGTTTTCCAGACGTCCGCTGACAAAACCGATCTTTGTTTTTTTATGATCCTTGACCAGATGCTCAACAATCTGGCGCATGCCGGTCTTGCCTTCCGTATAGAGGCAGGGATAACCGGGAACCTCAATCTCCAGAGTAAGTACGGGTACATCAAAGGCATCCAGAAATGACTTTTTGTCATCCACGGAAATAAAACTGCCGATGGAACCGATGCATACAATGAGAGCATCCAGGGATTTCTGGGATGCATAATAAAAAATCGAATTGTACTGGTAATCATATTTTGCGTTGACGGGATCGTTATAGGATGCGTTGAGATACATGCCCGGGAAAATGGTCAGATTGACATCTGCTTCCTCTGCGGCATATTCGACACCTTTGCAGATTTCAAAGGCATAATCATTGTCAAGATGACAGGTGAAAAAACCGATATTCGGACGTACTTTTCTTTTCACTCGTTTACCCTCCCCACTCTGTGAATACATAGGAATCCCCCATTGACCCCCATGCTTAATTCAAATTTTATCATATAGAAAAAAAGAAGGCAATCATTTACAAAAGTTCTTTTGTTTGGTATATTGTGTGTATCTGTCCGGCCGTGCCGATCCGCATGGAAGACGTTTCATGACCGGGCAAAGGCAACCTACCACATTGTATAAACCAGGAGGGAAAAACTGTGGATTACAAAAAAGCAGGAGTGGATATTGAAGCCGGCTATCAGTCGGTGGAACTGATGAAGGCGCACATTGCTAAGACGATGCGGCCGGAGGTACTTGGCGGAATTGGCGGTTTCGCCGGTGCATTTGATCTTTCTGCCATTAAAAACATGGAAGAACCTGTACTTCTTTCGGGAACGGACGGGTGCGGAACAAAGGTAAAGCTTGCGTTCCTGATGGATAAGCATGACACCATCGGAATTGATGCTGTGGCCATGTGTGTGAATGATATCGCCTGCTCCGGCGGCGAACCGCTGTTTTTCCTTGATTATATTGCCTGTGGGAAGAATTATCCCGAGAAGATCGCTTCCATCGTGAGCGGCGTAGCGGAAGGCTGCCGTCAGGCCGGTGCTGCGCTTGTCGGCGGAGAAACGGCCGAACATCCGGGTCTTATGCCGGAGGATGAATACGATCTGGCCGGCTTTGCCGTAGGTGTGGCAGAAAAAAAAGAGATGATCACGGGAGAGACTATCCAGGCGGGCGATACGCTGATCGGTATCGCATCCAGCGGTGTGCATTCTAACGGATTTTCTCTCGTACGGAAGGTTTTCCCGATGACAAAGGAAGCACTCGATACCTACTATGATGAGCTCGGAAAGACATTGGGAGAGGTGCTCATTGAACCGACCAGGATTTACGTGAAGGCACTGAAGGCGGTGAAGGATGCGGGCATTGTTGTGAAGGGCTGCAGCCATATCACCGGCGGTGGTTTTTATGAGAATATTCCGCGTATGCTGCCGGATGGTATCCGCGCGGTAGTTGAAAAGGATTCCTATGAGGTTCCTGCAATCTTCGGCCTTCTGGCAAAGACCGGCAATATAGAAGAGAAGATGATGTACAATACCTTCAACATGGGTCTCGGCATGGTGATCGCAGTGGATCCTGCGGACAAAGAGAAGGTGCTCAGTGTGCTTTCCGATGCAGGTGAAAAAGCATGGGTAGTCGGAAAGACCATTGCCGGAGAAAAGGGAGTGGATCTATGCTGAGAGTACTTGTGCTGGTGTCCGGCGGAGGAACGAATCTGCAGGCCATCATTGACGGTGTGAAAAACGGAACGGTAAAGAATACGGAAATTGTTGGCGTGATCAGCAATAATCCCGGTGTATATGCGCTCGAACGTGCAAAGAATGCCGGAATTCCGGCAGAAGTGGTTTCGCCGAAGGCTTATCCCGACCGGGCTGCCTTTCATCAGGCGTTTCTGGAAACGGTACAGGGCTACCGGCCCGATCTGATCGTTTTGGCCGGCTTCCTGGTGGTCATCCCGCCGGAATTTATCCGTGCCTACGAGGGAAAGATCATCAACATTCATCCGTCTCTCATCCCCAGCTTCTGCGGAACCGGATATTACGGATTAAAGGTACACGAGGCTGCTCTGGCAAGAGGGGTAAAGGTATCGGGGGCTACCGTTCACTTTGTGGATGACGGAACCGATACGGGTCCCATTATCCTGCAGAAGGCGGTCGATGTACTTCCGGGAGATACACCGGAGGTTTTGCAAAAACGAATTATGGAACAGGCAGAGTGGGTTCTCCTGCCGGCGGCTATTTCCGGCATTGCCACAGGAGAAATCAAATACAGCAGGAGGAATGGATAGATGAAGGTAATGATCGTTGGCGGCGGCGGAAGAGAGCATGCGATTGCATGGGCAGTGGCAAAGAGCCCCAGACTGGAAAAACTCTACGCAGCACCCGGAAATGCGGGAATTGCGGAGATCGCCGAATGTGCGGATATTTCTGTTATGGATAAAGAAGCTCTTGTGGCTTTTGCAAAAGAAAAGGCTGTGGATTTTGTAATCGTGGGTCCGGATGATCCGCTTGCGGCCGGTGTGGCAGATGCTTTTCTGGATGCAGGTATTAAGACCTTCGGTCCCCGGAAGAATGCAGCCATTATTGAGGCTTCCAAAGCGTTCTCCAAGGATCTTATGAAAAAATACGGTATTCCCTGTGCGGCTTCGGAGACGTTCTCCGATCCGGAGGAAGCGGCAGCCTATCTGAAAACGCTGTCCGCACCCTATGTGCTGAAGGCGGATGGTCTCGCGCTTGGGAAGGGCGTTCTGATCTGTCAGACGCTTGACGAGGCAATGGCAGGTATTCAGGAAATCATGGTGGATAAGAAATTCGGTTCCGCCGGAGATCAGCTAGTGATTGAGGAATTCATGACAGGCCGTGAGGTATCCGTTCTGTGTTTCTCTGACGGAAAAACAATCCTTCCCATGACCTCTGCGCAGGATCATAAACGGGCAAAGGATAATGATGAAGGTCTCAATACAGGCGGTATGGGAACGTTTTCTCCCAGTCCGTTCTATACACCGGAGATCGATCAGTTCTGCCGGGAGAACATCTATCAGAAGACCATTGATGCCATGCGTGCTGAGGGACGTGAGTTTAAAGGTGTTCTCTTCTGTGGACTTATGTTAACCAAGGACGGCCCGCGCGTACTGGAGTTTAACGCCAGGTTCGGAGATCCCGAAGCGCAGGTTGTCATTCCCAGATTGGAAAATGACATTCTGGATGTGATGGAGGCCTGTGCGGACGGCAGACTGGATGAAATAGAACTCCGGTTTGCGGATAATGCGGCTGTCTGTGTCATGCTGGCTTCGGACGGCTATCCGCTTTCCTATGAGAAGGGACTTCCGATCAGCGGTCTGGAGAAGTTTAAAGGGGATTCTTCCCACTTTGTATTCCATTCCGGCACAAAGCTGAAGGATGGAGCCGTTGTCACAAACGGCGGAAGAGTACTGGGCGTTACCGCCATCGGCAGTGACCTGAAATCTGCGCGGGCATCGGCTTATGAGGCAACCGGCTGGATCGATTTTGCAAATAAATACATGCGGAATGACATCGGAAAAGCCATTGATGAGGCGTAACCGTGATTTCCGCCTTGTCTGATGAAAAGGAAAATCATGAGAAATACGACAGAAACACTGGAAAGGGCGCTGGAAGCAGCGCTTTTTCTGGCGGAACAGGATAAAAGCACCGTAGCTGACAGTGTATATCTTCTGGCCGGCATGGTGATGGTGCAGGAGGGAACCGTTTATTCTCTCCTCAAAGAAAAAGAAATATTGGAACCGATCCGGATGGAGCTTCTCCGGATCAGAAGGCAGAATACGGGTCTGAACAGCAAAAGGGGAAAGAAAAGCGGCGGAGAGCCTGTGCTTTCGCCCCGGGCGGATCGGATGCTGGACAGTGCGGAGGAGATGCAGAAACGTTTGGGAGATGCACTTCTGGGTACGGCACATGTCTTTCTGGAAATGCTCAAGCAGACTGACCTTGCGGCAAACCGTATTCTTCGGCGGGCCGGCGTAGAGGTTCCCGAGCTCTATGCAGGTGTTCTTTCTGCGGCCGGAAAAAGCAAACGGATCATCCGGCATGAGCTGCAACTGGCCTTTCCCGAAAACGGTGAAAAAGAACAAAAGAGCATTCTGGAAACCTATGGCAGAGATATGGTCCGGGATGCCGAAGCCGGAAAACTCGATCCGGTGGTAGGCCGGGAGGAAGAATTAACGCGCCTGATGCAGATTCTTTGCCGGCGGACAAAGAACAATGCCTGTCTGGTCGGAGAACCGGGGGTTGGTAAAACCGCAGTAGCGGAGGCATTGGCCCAAAGGATCGCGGCAGGAAATGTTCCGGAGCATCTGGAAAAAAAGAAACTCTATTCTCTGGAAATATCGGTCATGGTAGCCGGTACCAAATACAGGGGAGAATTCGAGGAACGGATGGAAGCACTTCTCCGTGAGGTCCGGGAAAGAAATGATGTGATCCTGTTTCTGGATGAATTGCATACCATTATTGGTGCCGGCGGGGCAGAGGGTACGACCGATGCCGCCAATATCTTGAAACCGGCTCTTTCGCGCGGTGAACTTCAGGTGATCGGTGCTACAACCATGGATGAATACCGGAAGCATATAGAAAAGGATGCTGCGCTTGAGCGTCGCTTCCAGCCGGTTTATGTGGAAGAAACCACGGAAGAGGAAACGCTCCGGATTCTGGAAGGGCTTCGGCCGGGATATGAGGCGTATCATGGCGTAAGCTATACACCGGAGGCACTTTCTGCGGCGGTAAGACTTTCCGGCCGTTATGTGCAGGATCGGTTTCTGCCGGATAAGGCGATCGATCTCATGGACGAAGCGGCTGCGGCAGTCAGAATGTCCGGCATGAAGAAAAACGGCAGCGTGGACTTTTCCGGTAAACTTTCTCTGGAAAATGAAATGGTGGATGCTCTCCGCGACGGCAATATGAAACGCGCGGCAACGCTGAAGAAAAAAATGGAAAAAATGGAGAGTGTTTCCTCGGAAACAAAGGAGGAAACCCTGCCTGTTACAGAGGCGGACGTGGCTGCTGCCGTATCCCGCTGGACACGGATTCCGGTGGAACGACTGACGGAATCGGAATATGCCCGGTTGGAGCGGCTGGAAAAGACCATGGAGAAGCGAGTGATCGGACAGACGGAAGCGGTCGAAAAGGTGGCAAAGTCCATCCGGCGCGGAAGACTCGGTTTATCCGATCCGGGACGTCCCGTTGGGTCCTTCCTTTTCCTTGGCCCAACAGGTGTCGGAAAAACGGAGCTTTCCAAGGTACTTGCCGATACGCTTTACGGTGGTGAAAAACAGATGATCCGTGTGGATATGTCCGAGTATATGGAAAAGATCAGTGTATCCAAGCTGATCGGTTCCGCGCCGGGCTACGTGGGTTACGAGGAGGGCGGACAGCTTTCCGAACGGGTGCGGAGAAACCCCTACAGTGTCATCCTGTTTGATGAGGTGGAGAAGGCGCATCCGGATGTATTCCATGTACTGCTCCAGGTGTTGGATGACGGCCGTATTACCGATTCCCAGGGCCGTACGGTTGACTTTAAGCATACCGTGATCATCATGACGTCCAATCTGGGCGCGGCGGATATCATTGACCCGAAACGCATGGGTTTTGTTTCTGCGGAGGAAAGCGAGGAGGAGCGGCATGCCGCCATGCAGGAAATGGTGATGGATGAGGTGAAGCGTCATTTTAAGCCGGAATTCCTGAACCGTCTGGATGAGATTGTGGTTTTCCGTTCGCTTACGCAGAAGGATGTGCAGAAGATTGCGGGCCTCAGGATGCGGGAACTGAAGAAGGAGGCAAAAGAAAATCTCGGAATCACGCTTGCCTGGAATGCATCCCTGGAGAAGCTCTTGGCGGAAAAGGGCTACGACAGAGCTTACGGAGCCAGACCGCTGAAGCGGACCATCCAGACGGAAATAGAAGATAAGCTGGCGGATAAAGTGTTTGCCGGAGAAATTCATCCCGGCGACAATATCCGTATCGGAATAAAAGATAAAAAAATATCGTTTTTTTCAATTTAGAAGTGGAAAAAAATGACAGGATATACTATACTGAAATTACAAATACTTTAGTTGCCAGAGTGCATGATTAAGGAGGATAAAAATGGCAGTAATCAGTGAACTGATCCGCGAAGAGGAAAACGGATCACTCAGCTTCGGCAATTATGAACTGCAGACAAAGACAAAGCAGGACGGATTTATTTACAACGGTGACAGCTACAAGATCAAGACGTTTTCGGAAATCACCAAGCTGGAACGGAACGGCGGATTTGTTTATGAATCCGTACCGGGAACCGCAGTGCATGAGTTTTATGCAACGGACAAAAAGGTTATGTTCCGTGTTGAGGGTGACCAGGATGCACAGATCACTTTGGAGCTGGAGCCGGAAAAGGAATATAAGGTACATCTGGATGAGGTTTACGTTGGAAAGATGAAGACCAATCTGGGCGGAAAGCTGATCCTCAGTGTGGAACTTGCGGAAAATGAAAATGCTTCGGTTGTAATCGAAAAGATCTGACAAAGCCGAAGCGTGAATCGGAAATGAATAAAAGGGGATGTTCATGGCGGCAGATCGAAAGCTCCCGAACATCCCCTTTCTGTTATCGTCGCGTCTGATAAGTTGAAAAGGGAGTAGGCGGCATGTCATCTTCTCGGATTCAGATTCTGCAGGATAACATCGGCAAGGTGTTTTCCGGAAGGGAATCTCTCAAAAAACAATTACTCATTGCCCTTTTGTCCGGGGGGCATATTCTCATTGAGGATGTACCGGGCGTCGGAAAGACCACCCTGGCCAGAGCACTGGCTGACTCTGTGGACCTTGATTTTGCCCGGGTGCAGTTTACGCCGGATACGTTACCGACGGATATCCTCGGTACAAGTGTTTTGGATGCGGAGACCGGAAGCTTTCGGTTAATGAAAGGCCCCATATTCCACAGCTTTCTTCTGGCGGATGAAATTAACCGGTCTTCCCCGAAAACCCAGTCGGCTCTTCTGGAGGCCATGGAGGAGCATCAGGTGACCATTGACGGAACGACAATCCGCCTGGAAGAACCTTTTATGGTTGTTGCCACACAGAATCCGGTGGAGATGATTGGAACTTACCCGCTGCCGGAGGCAGAGATGGACCGCTTTTTCATGAAGATGTCGCTGGGGTATCCGGAAAAAGAGGAGCAGATCTCCCTAGCCAGAAAATATCTTTCCGGTGAATTGGAAGCGCCTCTTTCGGCAGTGGTGACCAGAGAAGAATTATTGGAGATGATGCAGGAAGTAAAGAAGGTGATCTTCAGTGATGAGCTGGTGGAATATGCCATGACTATTGCACAGGCCACCAGAGAATTCAGCGAGGTCAGCTGCGGTATCAGCATCCGGGCGGGGCTGGATCTTCTTCGGGCGTCCCAGGCTTCGGCTTATATGGACGGGCGGGATTTTGTCATTCCTGAGGATGTGATCGAAATGGCAAAGCTGGTATTGCCGCACAGGATTGTCCTTACGACGGAAGCGAGGCTGAGTCGGTTTACCGGATACCAGATCATTCTGAAAGCGTTGGAGAGTGTGAAACGGCCGAAATGAGAGAGAAAATAGCGGATAGATCAGATCAAAAACAGGTTCGGTGCAGGCGGGCAGTGTATGTACTTCTGCTCGCTGCGGCAGCTGTTTACGTGAGTAACAAGGGCGGTGTTTTTTCATACGCACTTTTTTATTTTATGCTCTTTTATCCCGTTGCTTCACTCCTTTATCTTTTTTGTGTCAGAAGCTTTGTCCGGATTCATCAGGAAATTGACCGGAGAGAAATCGAAAAGTATAAGGAAGAACCCTATCGGCTGATCGTGGAAAATGCGGGTTTTCTTCCGGTGATCGGTGTCAGACTTTTCGGAGAGCGCGGTCAATTCCGGGAGGATATGACCGGTACTTCTTTTTCCCTTTGGCCC
>CACYDN010000089.1 GCA_902773185.1 uncultured Lachnospiraceae bacterium
AATTCGGAGCAAAATACATTGAGGGGCTGCATGAAATGAATACCATAGCCACACTCAAGCATTTCCCGGGTCACGGCAATACGGATACCGACAGCCATACGGGCTTCCCGTGCATCAACAGCAGTCTGGATGAGCTGAAGGCTTTCGAGCTGGTTCCGTTTCAGAAGGCAATCGATTCCGGTGCGGATATGATCATGACGGCGCATATCCAATATCCGCAGATTGAGAAGGAAACCTGCACATCCATTTCCACCGGCGAAGAGGTGAATCTCCCGGCGACCATGAGCCATACCATCCTGACGGATGTTCTCCGGAAGGATATGGGTTTCGAGGGGGTGGTGGTTACCGATGCGCTCGATATGGGCGCCATCACGGAAAATTTCAGCGATGAGGATGTGCTGACGCTTTCCATCAATGCGGGTGCCAACATGCTGATTCTGCCGGCGATTACGGATACGGCAATCTTTCAACATGTAAAGGATATGGTCGACACGGCAGTCAGACTGACGGAGGAAGGAAAAATCGATTCCGCCATGGTGGATGATTCGGTGAGGAGGATCCTGACGCTGAAAAAGAAATACGGTCTACTGGAAAGGGCAGAGTATACTGTATCGGATGAAATGATCAGTGCGGTAGAGAGCGGTGTCGGCAGTAAGGAAAACCGGGCTGCGGAATGGGAAATTGCCACGAAGGCATTGACGCTGGTGAAAAACGATGCGGCCTTCCCCATCCATCCTGCGGAGGATGAGAAGACGCTGATCCTTTTTGCTGACAGCTGCGGAAGCCGTGTGGAAACAGGAGAGCTGGTGGTTAATAAACTGGTGGCAGACGGTGTTCTGCAGGATGCTTCCGCCGTTTCGGTCCTCGTCAACACACCGGAGAATGAGGAGGAGTGCCTGCAGGCGGCTGCGGAAGCGGCGCATGTGATCCTCGTGCACAGGACCTATGACCTTGTAAATATGAATCCGAATGATGAGAACGGAATTTCTTCGGCTGTCTTTGATCGGATCATCAGCCAAAGACATGAGGACGGAAAAAAGGTAATCGTTGTTACCATCCAGCTGCCCTACGATGCGGCACGCTTCACGGAGGCCGATGCGGTTCTCCTAACCTACAATTCCTCACCGATGCGGGAACTGCCGCCCGAATCCGGAGCGGGCAGTGCGTATTGTCCCAATCTGGCGGCGGCGCTCTATGCCTGCTTTACTGAAGAGGAGGTAACCGGGAAGCTTCCGGTAGATATCTACGCATTGGATGAAGACTACAATATAACCGATCGGATTTTGTATGAACGGGAGGTCGGGAAGTAAGGTGTATAACGGCAAGTCCAGGGCAATCGCCGACGGGCAGATGAAACGGTGATTTTGTACAATACGGGAAGGGTATTTTGTATAATGCCCTTCCCGTTTCGGGTTGACAGAAGCGGCAAAATATAAGACAATAAAAGGTGGTTTTTAAGTACATTCAGGCGGAGAAATGCCATGTATCTGATCAAATCCAAAACCATTTTGACCCCGCAGAACGGGCTCAATGTATATCACGGCATTACAGATCCCTTATTGGTGAATCATATGCCCCCAAGCGTCCGTCGGGAGGAGGAACAGCATCCCGGCGATATCGGCATGAAAAAGGATGCGCCGGAGCTTCTGCACATGTCCATTCGGAAACGTGGCGGCCGGGGGATGATCCAGGCCGGCAATTATGCGGACCCGTATAATTCGCTGGAGGCAGTCTATAAGCTGATGCGTCGATGCCTGGCAGTAATCTCCGCGTCGGATTACGGGATTGCCATAACGACAAGAAGGGAGCTGATCCTTCGGGATCTGGACATCCTGTCGGAAATCGCAACCCGGACAAGGTGCGTGGTGGAAATTCCCTTCCCGTCACCAATCGAATCCACCCTGCGGAGAATGGAGGGAATCCCGGAGCGGGCAGACGGAGAGTTCTACGTGGAAGCACGGAAAAACATGATCCGGAGCCTTCGGAAATGGGATATCCCGGTCATCATGGATATCGGCCCGATTCTGCCGGAAATTAACGACCGGCCGGATGAAATCCTTTCGCTTCTCGATTTTGCCGCGGAGAGCGGTGTGAAGCATATCCTGACAGGGGGGCTAAGGACAAGGCTTACCCAGCTGGAGAAAAAGGAATTTTATACACGGCTGAAGGAACGATTCCCGGAGCAGTACTACCATTTTCTGGATACCTTCGGGATGGCCGGTGAATTGATCCCCCGGCGGGCCGATGAGCTCGCCCACATGATCAGCGATTACACCGCCGCCTTTTCCCTGGAAACCGATGAGACAAAGATCCGGGAATTCAAACGAAAATACGAAAATCAGACAGAAGGCGAACAGCTTTCTTTCGACTTTTCGCTATCATAACATATCTAATAAGTGTATATGCCGAAATGTGGAGATTGGAACCGTTCTATCGCCCGGGCGTTTCCTGAACGGCCGGTCTCTTCGTGGGGCAAAAGAATAAAAGAGGAGAAAAAAGATGAACTACAGTGAACTCAGCCTGAAGATGCACGAGGAAAATGTCGGTAAACTGGAGGTGGCCCTGAAGGTCCCGGTGGAAACAAAGGATGACCTGTCCACCGCCTACACCCCCGGCGTAGCCGAACCTTGTAAGAAGATTGCCGAGAACCCGGCGGATGCTTACAAATACACCCTGAAAGCCAACACCGTTGCCGTGGTTTCCGACGGAACCGCCGTTCTCGGTCTGGGAGATATCGGTCCCTTGGCGGCCATTCCCGTAATGGAAGGAAAATCCGTGCTCTTTAAGCGCTTCGGTAATGTGGATGCGTTTCCCATCTGCCTGGATACCAAGGATACGGATGAAATCGTTGAAACCGTAAAGCGGCTGGCACCGTCCTTCGGCGGTATCAATCTGGAGGATATTTCCGCACCCCGCTGCTTTGAGATCGAAGCAAGGCTGAAGAAGGAACTGGATATCCCCGTCTTCCATGATGACCAGCACGGAACAGCCATTGTCGTAGCGGCAGGCCTCATCAATGCCCTGAAACTGATCGGAAAAGAATGGAAGGATGTGAAGGCCGTGATCAGCGGCGCCGGCTCCGCAGGTATCTCCATCTGCCGTCTTTTGATGGATTTCGGAATCGGAGATGTTGTCCTTGTAGATACAAAGGGTGCCCTTGTGGAAGGTGACCCGCGACTCAATCCGGCGAAGGCGGAGATTGCAAAGGTGACCAACCGTGACCATGAAAGCGGAACCCTTGGCGATGTCATCAAAGGAAAGGATATCTTCATCGGTGTATCCGCGCCGGGCATACTGACAACGGAAATGGTAAAGAGCATGGCAAAAGATGCCATCGTATTTGCCATGGCAAACCCCGTACCGGAGATCATGCCCGATGAGGCAAAGGCAGGCGGTGCAAGGATCATTGCAACCGGCCGCAGCGATTTCCCGAACCAGATCAATAACGTGCTCGTCTTCCCCGGCATCTTCCGAGGTGCACTGGATGCAAGAGCAACCGCCATCACTGAGCCTATGAAGAAGGCCGCAGCGATTGCCATCAGTCAGATCGTGACCGAAGAGGAGCTCGCCGAGGAATACATCATTCCCGATGCGTTCAACACAGCCGTTGCCCCGGCCGTTGCAGCCGCAGTCGCCGAAGAAGCCCGCCGCAGCGGAATCTCCCGAGGGTAACATGAGGAGAGAAAAGAATATGACCGAAAACGCATTAACCGCTGCCGTGCAGGCATCCGTAAATTCCGTGATCAAGGGCAAACAGGACGTCGTTGAGAAAGTCCTTGCGGCCATTCTGGCCGGCGGCCATATCCTCATGGAGGATATCCCCGGCGTCGGAAAGACGACGCTGGCCACCACTTTCGCGCGGTCCATGTCCATGGACTATAAGCGCGTGCAGTTTACCCCGGACGTCCTTCCGAGTGACATCCTTGGTTTTTCCATGTACAACAATCAGACCAAGGAGTTTGAGTACAGACCGGGCGCCGTATTCTGCAACCTGTTCCTGGCCGATGAGATCAACCGGACGAGTCCGAAGACCCAGTCCGCCCTTCTGGAGGTCATGGAAGAAGGTACGGCCACCGTGGACGGTGTGACCCGCGCACTTCCGGAACCGTTTGTCGTTATCGCAACAGAAAACCCCTACGGTTCCTCCGGAACCCAGATGCTGCCGGAATCCCAGCTGGACCGGTTCATGATCTGCGTGACCATGGGCTATCCGGCACATGAGGATGCCGTAGCCATTTTGAAGGGAAATGCCGCGGAACCGCTGAAGCATATCCAGCCCTGTATGACAGGCGAGGAGCTTGTTCACCTCAGGGAAAAGACGCGCGAGGTCTTTGTAAAGGATGATATTTACGAGTATATTGTGAATCTGGTGGAGGAAACCCGCCGGAGCCCCATGTTCTCCATGGGTGCAAGTCCCCGTGGTACCATTGCGCTTCTGAAGATGGCCAAAGCCATGGCTGTTCTGGAAGCGAGAGATTACGTCACGGCAGAAGATGTGCAGGTGATGGCACGTG
>CACYDN010000090.1 GCA_902773185.1 uncultured Lachnospiraceae bacterium
AAATGCATACGTTTACAACACGAAGAACGGAGATTCCTCTCCGGTGATGGGTTTTGAAAAGACATCCATGTCACAACCGGAGATCCCGGCCGGGGATGTACCGATCATTTATTATCGAACGCATGTGCAGACCTTCGGGTGGCAGAACTGGGTACTGAACGGCAGTATGTCGGGTACCAGCGGCAAAGCGAAGCGCCTGGAAGGGATTCAGATCAGACTGACCAATAAACCATATTCCGGCGGTGTGGCTTACAAAACGCATGTACAGAGCTATGGTTGGGAATCCTCTTACAGGACGGACGGGGCTATCTCCGGAACCATGGGGAAGGCGAAGCGTTTGGAGGCCATCCGGATCATTCTCACCGGGGAAATGGCAAAGCATTATGATATTTATTACAGAGTGCATGCGCAGAGCTTCGGTTGGTTGGATTGGGCGAAGAACGGAGAAGATGCGGGTACAGCCGGTTACAGCAAGCGCCTGGAGGGCATCCAAATCGTGCTTGTTAAGAAGGGGGATATGCCACCTTCGCGGACATACAGGGGAGTAACCTCAACAAGAGGCTATGCTTTCGTGCAGAAATAGTTTGATTTTGAATGAGATGACAAAGGTATGAAAGGTCCAAAACCGGTAAAAGAGCTTTTGGGAGGATAGGGAATGCATAATTACAGAGAAGCGGTCATAAATGCCATCAGCGGAAATGAAGAAGCGTATCGTTATCTATATGATAATACCGCGCAGTCTGTTTATGATTTTCTATTGCATGAAACCGGAAATAAGGAAACCGCAGATGAGCTGATTGCGAAGACTTATAACGAGGCATGGGGCAGGCTTGGCGAGATGACCGAAGCGCCGGAGATTTTTCCGGAATGGATTCTAAATATTGCAAAGGGAATAGCAGGCCTTGACCTTGCAGAGGATGCTACGATGCTTGTGTCGGGAGAAAGTGTGGTGGCTGACGGGGCTCATGCTTATGCGAACTTTGCTGGAAATCTTACACCCGGAGCAGCCGGCGGATTTTCCGGAGCGGCCGGGACGGGGATCTCTCCGAATGCTGCAAATGCAGGGCTGTCTCCTAATATGGCGAATGTTTCCGGTAATGCCAATATGGCCGGAATTCATTCACCCGGCGGACAGGGATTAGCCGGCGGCGCGAACGGCCGGAATTATCCGGGTGGTTATAGTTCGCAGAATGCGCCGGGAGGTATGCCGGGTCAGTCGGCACAGGGAATCGGACCAAATGAGAGCGGAATATCGCAGTCCGGTTTTCAAAGAACGGGCTTCGGTGAAAATGCAGGTGATGGAGGTGTTCACCAGACTGGGCTATCCGGGCAAAGCAACGGCTCAGGTGTATCCGGCGGAGATGCATCTCACGCAGCGAATGCCGGGAGAAGAGTCGGAAGCGAAGTCGGCAGGTCTCCGGCTTCCGGAGGAAGTCCGGGCACCCATTCTGCGATGAGCGGAAGCAAGGCCGGAATAGAGGGCTCAAAGTCTGCAGTAAGCGGTGGCAAGGCAGGGGCGGAAGGTTCGAAATCTGCAGTAAGCGGCAGCAAGGCCGGCGCAGGGAGTTCAAAGGTAGCTGCTGCCGGAGGAAAGGCCGGCGCTACGGGCGTTAAGACTGCATTTCTGTCAACGGTGGCCGGAAAGGTTGTTCTCGGTGTAGGAATTGCGGTTGCGGCGACAACCATTACGATAGGCGGATATTTTGCGGCGAAAAAGCTGAACGATAAAAAGAAATCCGGGGAAGACTCTGTAGAGGTTGCTTCGGCTGAAATCGTAACGGAGGATGTTACGGGGGCGCTGACGGAATCCGACGTAACGTCGGAAGCTGTTACGGAAGCAGCCACAGAGGCGGCAACAGAGGAAGTAAATGCAGAGGATGCACTGCGGGAATATCTGGAGACGATGCTCATTCCGAATTACGGAATATATGATCCGTCGCAGACGACATATGATCGAACGCCGTTACTCTGCGAATACTCATATATATACAACAATTCAACTCATCAGCTTGAACCGAGTGTTAAATATGACTCAATTGGAGATGAGTCTAATATAAAGGTCCATGGGCCGAATCTGTCGGGAATATATTTTGCTGAAATCTGTGATCTGGATGGCGATGGAACGAAGGAACTTTTTGTTCTTCGTTCAGATGAGGCTATTCCGCAGGAAGAATGGGACCTGATCAAACGGTACACGATCAGGGCAGAAGTCTACGTGAATACTTTGGATGAAGTGATTCTTGCAAAGGGGGAGACTCTCGAAATATGGGATGATATGTATAACACCTTCTGGAAAGATGATCAACGAGGAAGTTTTTCGCCTGACAAAAAGAATATTATTGATTACATGGCGTTATCAACGGTAAATGGCGTTCAATATCTGCTTATCGAAAAGGGCGGATGGTATGATACGGACGGAGATTATTATGGAATTATAATATCGCTGAAAGATTTTTCGCGTGTAAGAGCATTTGCCTATAGAGGGTATGCGGGGGAACCTGCACAGATCATGAATGTGACTTATCCGGATGGAAAAGTTCAAAATGAGTCAATTCCCGAAGGGAGCGACTGGGATACGGAGTATGACCTGAGTTCGCAGAATATGATCAACAGGGGATGGATCGGAGCTGACAACGAATGGATTTTCAGTTATTTGGGAGGCTCTGTAAACGACTTCCAGCGCAGATACATTTTTGAAAGGGATGACGCCGGTTCGGATCAAAATACGCCGGAACAGAAACCGACGGAAGCGGCGAATACAGACTGGAAGGCGGATTATTTGGAAACCATTCAGGCCTTTGAGGATTCGGAGGAGTATTCGTCAGAGTATGTGACTATTGTAAAGTCCTATAATCTGATCTATATCAATAATGACGATATCCCCGAGCTTGTCTGCCAATATAAACCTGAAAATGACCAGGCAAGTAATAATGCAATCGTATACACATGGAAGGATGGTAGGGTCATAGAACTTGGTTCCTGTTCGGAATACTTTGTGGCATGCATGTATTACCCTAAAGAGAATTATGTGAATGCGGGCGGCGGAAAATCGGAAGCAGGTGCCAGATGGGATTCATGTGTTTGGCAGATGAATGAATCCGGTGACGGAATCATCAAAACAACGTATATCAGTTCTCGTTATGATCTTGACAAATATAGTTCAGCCAGCGAAGCGGCAAACGATAATGCCCTTAGCTCGGATAAGGTTGAATGGTTCGAGTATAAATATGTAGATGGTCAGTATATCCGTGTCGGAGAAGATGAATTTCCACAGTTTACTTCGAGTCCGGAGAGCGTTTTTGGAACCATGACGCGTTCCGAAATCGAAGACAAGCTGAAATAGTTGAAAATGCTTTTGTGATGATATTGCAATGAAATGGGGTCCGGAAATATGGGGTTCTAAGCTGAAAAGTCCAAACCCTGTGAAAGGGTTTTGGACTTTTCGATTGATTCGATTGTGCAGAATTCTTCCGGATTTGATGAGTATAATAAAGATACAACAAAGGGTAGAAACCAACAAAGACGGTATCGGAGAATTTGGTGGAGGCTGTGTCAAACGGTCTTGCGCCTGATACAGTTTTGTAAATTGTAAGGATTATTCACACTATAAAAACATTACAGATGATAGGGGGTATCTGAATGATATGTCATAATTGTGGACAGATAATACCTGACGGTTCGCCGGCATGTCCGGTGTGTCCGTTTTGTGGCGCACAGCTGGGAGTAGTGTCGGGCTATGGAGCACCGCAGCAACCATACGGAGCACCGGGCTACGGAGCGCCGCCGCAATATGGAATGCCGGGCTATGGGGTACCGCAGCAACAATACTGTGCACCGGGCTACGGAGCACCGCCGCAATATGGAATGCCGGGCTATGGGGTACCGCAGCAACAATACTGTGCACCGGGCTATGGAGCACAGGGCGGATACCGCGCAGGCGGCGGTGGGTTGGATTTTAGCGGCTGGCTGGAACGTGGGAAAAGAAATGTGTTTCTGTTTGCTACACCGGTTGCGCTCCTTTTGACTTTTATCTTTTTGTTTGTAAAGAAATATG
>CACYDN010000091.1 GCA_902773185.1 uncultured Lachnospiraceae bacterium
ACCGCAGGCGCCGCAGTTCGGTCAGCCCGCACCGCAGTTTGGTCAGGCGCCGAAGCCGCAGGCTCCCCAGTTTGGCGGAGCACCGCAGGCGCCGCAGTTCGGCCAGCCTGCACCCGCACCGCAGGGTATGGCACCGGCTGAACGTCCTCGTCCGCACTTTGTCAGAAGCCGGACAAATGAGGAAATCTACATCGATAAGAATGAGTTCAAAATCGGAAAGTCGAAAGTCAATTCGGACTATGCCATCGAGAACAATCCGGCCATCAGCCGGGTACACTGCATCATCCTGCAGAGGAACGGTGTAAATTATATCGTAGATAACGGATCAACAAACGGAACATATATCGACGGAGAGAAGATCGAGGCCGGCAAGGAGATTCTTCTGAAAGCCAATATGAAGATTCGCCTTGGCGACGAGGACTTTATCTTCCGTCTCAGAAAGGCAGACTAAATGGAATATATAGCTACCTACAACACGGATATCGGTATCAGAAAGAATACAAATCAGGATTCTATCGCCTTTCGTGTCGTGGAGACTCCGGATGGACAGGCAGCCTTTGCCATCGTATGTGATGGTATGGGCGGTCTGGCCAAGGGCGAACTGGCCAGCAAGGTCGTAATCGAATCCTTCTGCAGATGGTTCGACCGCGATTTCCTTCGGGAAATTTCCACGGATTCTTTCTCGGTGAACAGACTGAAGGATGAATGGGATACGATCATCCAGAACGACAATCGTCGTCTGGGCGAATATGGTTCCGAGAATCATTTGATGCTGGGAACAACCATCTCAGCCATTCTGATGTATAAGGAGAGCTTCTATATTGTACATGTAGGGGACAGCCGGGTTTATGAACTGAAGGAAAATGCCCGGGTTCTCACAAAGGATCAGACCTTTGTGGCAAGAGAGGTAGCAGCCGGAAGAATGACACCGGAGGAAGCAAAGATCGATCCCCGGCGGAGCGTACTTCTGCAGTGCGTTGGTGCATCCGCAACGGTGCAACCGGAGTTTCTGAAAGGAACGATTGCCAGAAACGCAACATATATGTTATGCTCGGATGGATTCCGTCATCAGATTTCGGAAGAAGAAATCTTAGATAAGATCGGACCGGCAAACATGAAAACGAAGGACGAAATGACTTACGGCTGTGTTTATTTGACGGAGCTTGTTAAGAATCGAAGAGAAACGGATAATATTTCCGTTGTTGTTGTCAGAACGTTTTGATCGGGGATAAAATAGCATGGGTAAAAAGGGTATACTCAAAGCGGGCGTTGTACTGGGAGGACAGTACGAGATCCTGAAGGAAATCGGCGAGGGCGGAATGTCCTATGTCTACCTGGCTCGTGATAATCATTTGAATAAGCAGTGGGCGGTAAAGGAAATTAAGAACGACGGTTCCAAGAGCACGGAAACGCTTCTGAAGAGTCTGGAGCGCGAGGCCAACATCCTGAAGGATGTCGACCATCCGGTTATTCCGCGTATCGTGGATATCGTCAAGTACAGCGGTACAATCTGCGTTATCATGGACTTCATCGAGGGTGAAAACTTGGGTGACAGACTGAAGCAGGTTGGTGCGCTTGACCAGGAACAGGTGATTGACTGGAGTCTGGAGCTCGCGTCCGCGCTGGACTATCTGCATAATCGGAAAACGCCGATCATTTACCGTGATATGAAGCCGTCCAATGTCATGATCAAGCCTGATGATGCAGGCGTTAAGCTCATCGACTTTGGTACGGCCAAGGAATACACCATCGAGAACAATGCCGATACCACGGCTCTTGGTACTCGTGGCTATGCAGCACCGGAACAGTTCGGTGATTCTCAGGGACGCGGTATCTATAAGACAGATGCCAGAACCGATATTTATAATCTGGGCGCGACCATGTACCATATGGTGACCGGCCGGAATCCGCAGGAGCCGCCCTATGAAATGGTTCCCATTCGTCAGGTGAACCCGGCGCTTTCCACGGGACTGGAGCGTATCATCCTGAAGTGTACGCGGCCGAATCCCAATGACCGTTACCAGAACTGCTCCGAGCTGATCTATGCACTGGAGCATTATACCGAGCTGGATGATTCCTACAGGAAGGCAAACCGGAACAAGGTTATCCTTTTTGGGGCATCCGTACTCCTCACGATCGTGTTCGGTACACTGGCCATTGTGGGAAAGAGCGGAATCACCAGACTGAACAATAATACCTATGCTTCTCATATCGATGAAGGAAACAGCTACAAGATTACCAAGGAATATGACAAGGCAGAGGCTGAGTATGAAGAGGCCTACGGCCTTCTGTCCGATAAGCCTGAGGCGTATCTTCAGCTGATCAACCTGTATGTGGATAAGTTCCGTACCAGTACGGCGGATGATCCCAAGCAGGAGCTGAACGACAATCTGGCAAAGATTGCCGCGAAGATCAAAAACTCCGGTGCGAAGAAGGATCCGGAGCTGATGTTTAACCTCGGAAAGGCATATTATGTGGATGCCGCATCTTACGATCTTGCCGCCCAGTATTTTGGGGAAGTGAAGAAGATGGATGATGACACCTACAGCACGCTGGCAGGCTACTATTACAGTATCGCCGCAGCAAAGGCCGGAACCGCATCCGATGCGGACAAGGCGCAGCTGGCATCCGACATCAACAGCTTTGCGGACTACAATATGTCCCATTTCGATGTGACCGATGAACAGCGGTACATCAATTACAACATCCTCGGTCAGTATTACCTTACGAATCTGAATGAAGAAAATGTTGAAAAGGCCGAGACTGTTCTGACACAGGCAGAAAACGACCTGGGTAGCTACAACGGAGATAATCTTTCCGATTATGACTGCAGTTTCAGTGATTATCTTGCGCAGATCTATAAGTATGAAGGCAAAACGGAATCCGCGAAGACCTACTGTCAGAAGGTCATCAACTACATGCAGTCAAGCATCGGTGGTGACTTTACCGGTTCCAGCGGAAATTCCCAAAATTATATTTCCAACTATGTGAATAAGGTCTGCATGATGGCAGAGCTTTATGCGGCGGAAGATGATGTGGACAGTGCACTGAAGACTTACCAGGAAGCTGAGGAATACCTGGGTGTGAACGGCTACAATGTTTCCAAGGTATATACGGAGCACCTGGATTATCTGTACAATCTGTATTCCGCAAAGAATCAGAACGTAACCAAGTGGAGTAAAACGGAGAAGGATACGATCCTTGCCGTATACAATGCCGGAAGTAAGGTTGAGGGCATTGATAAGGGTACCTGGACCCAGAGAAAATCTGACATGGAAGCGATTAAGTCTTCCGGAGAAGGGAAGTGATGGCGATGGGGACATATAAGTTACTGTTTTACGGCGGACTCACGCTGGCAATCGTTTTCCTGGTCCTTTCCATTATCCTCTTCTTTGTTCTGAAGATACCGAAGGCACTGGGCGTAATTACCGGCCGTACAGAAAAGAAAGCAATCGAAGAAATCCGTTCAGGCGGAACACAGAAAAAGAAAAGGCGGACCACCGGCGGTTCCATTACAGCGAGAGAGGTCAGCGCCTCCTCCCAGTCCGGTGTTCTGGAAAAACAGCAGAATGAAAAGATTGCCAAGGCGGCTGCCAAGGATGCGAAGAAAATGGCAGCTTCCCAGGAAGAAGAACGTACAGCTGCTGCCCGTCAGGCGGCAAGTGTGGAATCCACTGAGGTTCTGAAATACGGCAGAAGCGGCAATTCCGAGGATGCAACGACCATGCTCGGCTATGATGTTTCCGAAAGTGCAACAAATGTACTGGAGGGAACCGGCGGAGATGATGGCGAAACCGATGTTCTTACCTCCGATGGAAAGAGCACGGTGGCAGGACCCGAGCCGGCAAAGAGAGCTGCCGGAGATGACGGCGAAACCGATGTTCTTACCTCAAGCGGAAAACGGGCATCTTCCTATGATGACGATGCAACCGATGTTCTCCGTTCCGACGGACATGGTGCGGCAAAAGCTTCCCGCGCAGGCGCGGATGATGCAACCGACATCCTGCGGGAGGAGATTCCCGATGATGGCGATATCATCGGTGAATATGCACAGGATGAAACCGCTGTCCTGAAAGCAGGTATGGATGATGTGCCGGATCCCGAAGATTACGGCATACGCGTGATCCAGAGTGAAACGGTGGTACATACAGATGAATCCTTATAAGAGAGGATTGGAGGAAACAATATGAAGAAGGAAAAGAGAGGATTTTCGTTACCGAAAAGGCTGATCGCCCTGTTCCTGGCTGTTGCTATGGTACTGGGTGTGCTTTACTTTGGTAATCGGAAAGAAAGGACAGCAACAGCTGATGAATCCGTTCCGGATGGTGAAGCTTTTACGGATGATGATTATTTCAGCGGATTGATCGGAGGGCAGGAAATCAAAGATTCCTGGATGCAGGATTGGAGTTCACGTATTTTTGTTCCGACTAAAAACTTGATCATTGCGCTTCCGGAAGCGCAATCGCAACCCGGCTCCAGGATAGTCTATGTGGATTCGGAAACGGGAGAACTGAATCCGAACGGCGATACGACCGATTATGATATTAATGTAGATTATAATGAAGTATATATGTTCGTAAAGAGCGGTACGTTTGATCCCGCGCAGGAGGTGAAGGGACTCAGCCTGAATGAAGACCCTGAACACGGCATATACAGTTCGGCTGATCTTGTTTTGTTTAATAATTTTAAGAAAAGTGCGGATCAGTCCGGATGCACCAATCCGTTTACGGGTGAGATAGACCTGGCAACGGGATGCGGTGCGCCTGAGGTGGAGGCAGTCTTTGTTCTGCAGGGAGCGAATATCCCTGTTGTCACGGCAGATGTTGATAATGCGGCAAAGGATGTGAACCTGAAGAATACAGGCTTTGGTGATTTTGAAAAGCTGGATAATGACGATTTTGATATTAAAGACCGTACCTACGGACAGTTTTCTTATGATTTAAAGAATGCCGAGGGTACGTCCGTTCGAAAGTCATCTGATCCGGCTGATCTGGAAACCTACTTGAATAGCCAGCAGAATACCTATGACGGCGAATACTATGTTGACAAGAGCTATACATCTGTAAATGAAGGTTACACCTTTACGGCGTTAGTCAGTGGAAACGACGACGATCGCTTTACGAGGGATTTCTATATTGATTTCGGCGATATCACCATCCAAGTAGGATCGGCGGCTGCTCAGCCCGGCTCTGAATACTATATTGGAGCGTCTAATGTAAAGCTTTCGGAAGATGTTACAGTGACCATTGAATCAAATGATGAAATCGTAAGTGCGGTTTTCGATGAAGATGGAGAAGAAACATGCCACGTCACGGCAGCTCCTCAGATTTCAGCTGACAAGAAGACGGTTACAGCGGTTATTTCCGCAACGCCGGACGTAAATGGAACAGAAGAAAAAATCCATTTTACCCTTCAATCGGCAAGCGGTGCAGTAAAAACACTTGAAGTAACCCTTCAATACGCTAATTGTGCACCTTCTGTAAACATCAATAACGTCATCAATGTTGTTGATTCTACAGATAATTATCTATCTCCACAGGACGATGATGTATATTATGCGGCAGGTCCGGATATCAAGATTGTTGCCGGAGTGATCTCACAGGATGTTATTCCGGATGGCAGCGTAAAGGTTTACGTGAATGATGTTGAGTCCGGAACGTTGACAAAGGATGCTGATTCGGGAAGTTATGTAGGAACTGTTTCCATAACGGCTAATTTAACTGCCTCTATTAAGGTAAAGGCAGTAGTATCCGGTCTGGTGGGCGAGTCAGATAGTATTGATGTTTACTATGACAATGCAGAACCTGAAATCGGTGTGGCTAAACTGACAGGTAAAGTGAACGGTGTAGCGGATACAGAGCAGACGCCCGATGCGGACGGAAAATTTGCAGATAAAATATCTGTAAAAGGTAACGTACCATTTACTTTGGCGCTTTCCATCACGGAGGACCATCCGGAATCTATCACGGTGACTCGTGAAGAAAGAGATCTGGATAAAGATGATACCGAAGCCTTTAAATATCCAACCACGGTTTATCCGGACGCTACAACACATGTGATTACGGAATCCAGTACAGACAGCTTTGCAGGGAAGCTTCTTCGGTATACTGTGACGGTTAAAGATAAAGCCGGTCATGAGACAACAAAGCAGTATTATGTAAAATGCGCAAAGGATCAGATTAAGATTACACATACGATGCGGTTTATCGATGATACGGAAACAACTGCATCGATTGAAGGTACCGGAAAACAATACGGGCCAACCAATGAGCCGGGATTTGAGGTTGAATTCACAATTCAATCTTCAGAAGTTTTAAAGCAGGTTGACTTTGAAGCAAACGGTGAAGCGGCAGAGACGGTAACGGATGATTGTTATATTACGACCGGAACAGAGTATGAGTATACTTTTAGTAGGATTGTTCCTATCTCATTCTCACAGGAATATAAAGATATCAAGTTAACATTTACAAACATAAACGATCTTTCCAAAGAGGACACGGTAGGTGTTGTCATGATCGACCTTACCGATCCAAACGTGGAACCGCTGTATATTCCGTCAGGATGGGTAGATTCTTACAAGGTTATCATTAAGGCATCTGCGGATGCGGATGGTGACACAGACTTCGCCTACAACGATGATATGGATACGAGCAAGGGTGATTCATATGCCTCCGGAATCAAGGCTGTCTATGTGAAGCAGGCAACCGGCAAAAATCCGAATCCTGCTTATGAATCACTCACGATTCCGGCCAGCGGTATCATTGAGGTAGATGTAACACCTTCAACGGATTTTTCCGGTACCAGATTCTTTGTATATGCGGAAGATAATGCCGGAAACGAAAGTGACGAGGAGGTAATAACCTTCTATGTGGATGGAAAGGGTCCGGATACAAAAGACAAGGATATCACCATCGGCGGAAAGAGTCTGATCGCTCTTTCCAAAAACAAAGGTACCATATTTGGCGGAAGTGACGGAGAGACCAAGAATCCGAAGCTTTACATCCAGGCAAGGGATAACATAGGTGTTAAGTACATTAAGGTTGATGTAACCCGTAAATATGATGGTACAACATCAAGTTCTACAGCCTATATTTACCAAGACAGCAGCGATCATACATTATACTTTGCAAATACCGAGCCGACAGCAGTGCTTGGAGAGAACTTCATCGTAGCAGCAGGTACGAGAAGGCTTTCCCATATCATTTCGGCAGCGTTCGGTGATGGAAGCGATATTTCTGCGGATGTTGAGGCAGGTGCTTACGACGGAACATATACGCTCAAGTTTGAGGTAATGGATAACGCCAATTCAAGCACGGAATTAACCGAAGTATCCTTCGACCTGATCAATACGGCTCCGACCAATACAATTGAGGTAACATCGACACCGAAGACGCAGGAAGGCAATGTGAAGTACTATGATGGCGATGCAAGTGTGAAGATGTCCGTTACCGATCGGATGGGTAAGAAGTCGGTAGATGTAACAGATACAAATGAAAGCGAACTGAAGGGAACAGCAAGTGAGTTCTCCGGTTCTGCACCGAACTTCACAGCAACCGGAACAATCAGCAAGGAAGGTCAGCATACGATGACCGTTCAGGCGACGGGACGTTCCGGACTGAAAGCGCCGAAGGCATCCGCGGTTGCGGTGATCGACCTTACGGATCCCGTAGTCACTCTGGATTATAACGGAACGGCAATCAGTTCTGAGTCACAGTTCTTTGATGTAAAGAATGCCATTAATCTGGCAGCTTCGGATACAAACCTGATGTCAGTTGAATGGACAGTTACCACGACACCTTCAGATGGTTCCGAGGCAACAACGGAAACGATGACATCCGCAGGCTCCTTTAACTGCACAAAGGATGCAACCTATAACGTATCCTACACCGTAACGGATAAGGCACTCCGGAAGGCGACCGGTACAGCTACCTTCGTGGTAGATACCACGGCGCCGACAAATGATATCACTGTCAACAAGGCAGTAACACCGGATCCGGCCAAGTTCACAACCTACTACAATGGTTATCTGAACAGTGCTACCGGAACAACCTATCGCTACGGACAGTATTACAATGTACCTGTAGCGCTGGTATTCACCGTTACGGATTACAATGTAAAGAGTATTACGGCAACAGATTCGTTGACAGGCGGTCCGGTTAGTCTCAGCTGGTCATCACCGGATGCAAAGGGTGTTCAGACAGCCAGGGCAACGATCACCGGAGACGGAAAGCATGTAATCACACTGTCAGCAACGGATAATGCAGGAAATACTTCCAGCAGCGTTGCAGTAGAGTTTACCATTGACACAGTTAAGCCGACCCTCAGCACAACGCTGAACGGTGTGGCTTACAGCGGAATGCGGTATCTGAATACGGACGGAAGTGTTGGGGTTTACATCACGGACACGAACTCGGATCCGAGCGATATCGCGCAGGCAGTTGTAAGAACTCTGCCGACCAAGGTTGCTGAGTCTACGGCTGCGACAGTATCGGAAGGTGTTCAGACCTTTAATATTGAAGCGGATTATGAGATTACCTACAGAGCAACCGACCGGGCCGGCAATGTCAGCGATCCGGCAACGGTAAGCTTCCGGGTAGATAAAACAGCTCCGGAGCTGACCATCAGCGGTGTAGCCAATAAGGGTACCTCCACACAGGAAATCAATATTTCCTATGGTATGCGCGAAGCCTTCTACTGGGATATGGAGAATGCGGAAATCAGCATCTTCAAGAGAGTGGACGGCGGAAGCACACAGCCGCTGAGAACAGTGAAGTTCAATGCGGATAATGCAAACGATGTGATGTCCGAGCTCTTCACCGAGGACGGTGAATACAGCTTCACCTTCAAGGCAGCGGATAAAGCCGGCAATACAGCAGAGACATCCTATTCGTTCATCTTGGATAAGAATGCACCGCTCATTACACTTTCCGGTGTATCCAATTATGACAAGACAGAATTCAACGTAGATTTTGCTGCCATGATCAACGAGACCTTCTATACCTCCAATAAGGTTGAACTGGAAGGAAAGCGGAAGGATAAGTACGGTAAGGTAACGGATGTTGATTTCGGTACCATTTCCGTCAACAGCTCCAATCCGGCAACGGTAGAGAAGAAGTTTGCTGAGGATGGTATCTACGATATCACCGTAAGGGCAACCGATAAGGCAGGCAATTCAAGTGAGCAGAAGATTCACTTCACCATCGATACCGAGAATCCGGAGATTTCCGGTCTTGAGGCATACGATGGAACCGTGATCAATAAGTTTAACGGGGTTCCGGATGTTGAGGACATGATCGTTGATCTGACCGTCTGCAAGCTGAAGTTCTACCTGGACGGTGTTGAGTACAGCGATAACAGCGAGATTTCGGAAGGAAGTCACGTGTTCCGTGTAGAAGCAACAGATGAAATGGGTCACACCCTTTCTGAAAACAATGAATTCTCCTTCAAATTCGACAGCGTTGCACCGACTATTCTGGTGAATGGTATTGAAGAGGGTGAAAACCTGAAGGAAGCAAGAGAAATCACCGTATCTCTTCAGCTGAACGAGGATACGCTTACTTCCGTGAAGCTGAACGGCAAGGATATGGCCATCAAGGATAATGCATGCACCTTCACTGTAGACTCCAAGGGCAAGTATGATCTGGAAATCACGGCAGTGGATGCGGCCGGTAATGAGGCAAAACAGACCATCAGCTTCGCTTATGATACGGAAAGCAGCTGGCTGTGGCTGATTCTGGCTATCATCGGTGCAGTAGTTGTACTGGGTGGTGGATTCTTCTTCATCCTGGCAAAGAAGAGAAACAAGGATGATAACAGACGCTAAGAGATAATAACAAATGAATAGCAGTACCGGGGCTGGCCAGACTGGCCAGCCCCTTTTCTGTGCGAAGGCGAGCCAAAAGCCGAGTTGCAAGCTTGCCAGCGACCCAGTTTGTGAAATGTGAGAAAGGAACCATATGTTTCAAGCAGTTGTATTTGATATGGACGGAGTCATTCTGGACTCCGAAAAGATTTACAGAAAATATGAATATAAGGCGGCGGAGAAATTCGGACTTGATATGTCTAAGGTGGATGAATTCTGTACGAAGATCGCCGGCGGGCGGTACGAGCAGAATAAGATTCACTTCCGGGATACATTCGAGACGGATATCCCCTATGCGGAATTCCGGAAGGTGATCAGTGCGGGTGTGGAGGAGCATGCGAAGAATCCCGGATATGAGCTGAAGCCCGGAGTAATGGAACTGCTCCGATTTTTGAAGGAAAAGGGGATTCGGACGGCACTTGCGACCTCTACGGACAAAGAACGTATGCATCGTTTTCTCGGTTCAGCAGATCAAAAGAAAGTACAGTCCGGACAGACGGTAGAGGAGGAGAGTATTTTTTCTTATTTCGACGCACTGATCTGCGGCGACCAGGTGAAACGGGCCAAGCCCGAGCCGGATATCTATCTCACAGCCTGCGAGGCGCTTGGCGTAAAACCGGCGGAAGCAATCGGCGTGGAAGACTCCGTAAACGGTGTTCTTTCCTCTGCAGCTGCCGGATTATTCACGGTAATGGTGGTCGATCTGATCCGGCCAAACGATAAGGTTCGGGAAAAGGCGGACCGGATTTTCACGGATATTCGGGAGATTATGGGGTTATTCGAAGAAAAATAAAGAAAAAACAGTGAAAAAACACCAAAATCAGCCATTTTTGAAAGATTTATTTTGCATGTCAGGGGCTTGCATGTTATAATGTATGTTCGCAGGACTCCGCAAAGGCGTTGTTTTTGCGGAATTGGTTTATTTGAATCATTTTGTGCTTTGACAGAATTGCTATGCTTATTTCAAACATCAGCGCGAATGATCGATAAACAAAAATAAGTTACAGAAGAGGAAACAGGAAATGAAAAAGGCAAAAAGAAATGCAGTACTCGGACTCATCCTTTTTGCAGCTCTGGTAGCGGGCGTGGTATACATGGTCCTTTACGGAGTTGGCAAGGAGGGAACCGGACGAGCTGAGGATATTCCGCTCGGCCTCGATCTTCGCGGTGGCGTCAGCGTCACTTATCAGGTGGAGGATAAGAATCCTTCCGACGAGGAGATCAGTGCAACCCGGGATAAGCTGCAGCGAAGAGTGGATACCTACAGTCCCGATGGTGAGGTGTACATGGAGAGCGGAAACCGGATCACGGTTGAAATCCCGCTTGATACCGAAAAGTACGATCCCAACGATGTCCTGGATACACTGGGCCGTCCCGGTAAACTCGAGTTCATCGATCCGGACAACTATAACCTGATGACCCAGGGACAGGAATATGAAGCAGCACTCACCGGTGCGGATGTAAAGAACGCATCTGCCGGTACAACAGAAGGAGCTGCGGGTAACACCGAATATGTTGTACATCTGACCTTTACGGATGAGGGTGCAAAGAAATTTGCATCCGTTACGGGAAGACTGGTCGGCCAGAGACTGTATATCTTTTATGATGGTGTGTGCGTCAGTGCACCCAACGTCAGAGAGCAGATCAACGGCGGTACCGCGCAGATCGACGGTATGGAAGACTATGACGAAGCAAATGAGCTGGCAAGCACCATTAAGATCGGTGCCCTTCCGCTTACACTTTCCGAGCTTTCTTCCCAGGTTGTCGGTGCAAGACTCGGTTCCGATGCGCTGAACAGTGCCCTGAAGGCAGGTGCAATCGGACTTGCATTTATTTTCCTTTTGATGCTCATCATCTTCCGGTTCCCGGGATTTATTGCCTCCATTGCCCTGTCGGTATATGTGCTCCTGGAGCTTTTCTTCCTGAATGTGCTCCACATCACACTGACACTGCCGGGTATTGCAGGTATCATCCTTTCCATTGGTATGGCTGTGGATGCGAACGTCATCATCTTCACGCGTATCAAGGAAGAACTGGCAGACGGTAAAACAGTAAAGACATCGGTTCAGAGTGGTTTCAAGAAGGCTCTTTCTGCCATTATCGATGGTAACATCACAACAATCATCGCGGGCGTTGTGCTTCTTGCCATGGGTACCGGTACCGTTAAGGGCTTCGCCAGAACGCTTATTCTCGGTATCGTAATCTCCATGTTCACGGCACTGGTAATTACCAAGTTCCTGTTGAACGCATTCGTGAACCTTGGTGTGACGAATAAGAAGCTGTATGGCAAGGCAAAGGCACCGAAGACAGGAAGCTATTCCAAGCGGTTCCCCGTTTTTGCGGTACTTTCCATTCTGGTCATCCTGACAGGCATTGCCTTCCTCTTTGTGAATAAGAACCTTCACGGACGTGGCGAGACGCTGAATTACAGTCTGGAATTCAGTGGCGGTACCTCCGTAACGGCGACATTCAATGAGGCCTATACACTGGATGAAGTAGAGAAGAATATCATTCCGGTATATGCTGAGGCAGCCGGTGTGGATGCATCCAAAATCCAGGTGCAGATCGTAGATGATTCCAACCAGGTTATCTTTAAGTCCACCCTTCTGGGCGACGACAAGTCCGCTATCCAGAATGCACTGGATGAGAAATTCGGTCTTTCTGCTAGACTGGAGTCCAACGATATTTCCAATACCATCAGTAGCGAGACCAGACGGGATGCCGTACTGGCGGTTGTGATTGCATCGATCCTGATGCTGATCTACATCGCTTTCCGGTTCTCCGATGTCCGCTTCGGTGTATCGGCCGTTATCGCATTGATTCACGACGTTATGTTCGTATTCTTTGCCTATGCGGTGGCTTACCTTTCTGTCGGCGGTACATTTATCGCCTGCATGCTGACGATCGTCGGTTACTCGATCAACTCGACCATCATCATCTTCGACCGGATCCGTGAGAATCTGAAGGTGATGAGTCCGGAAATCGACGGCTATGACAAGATTGTAAATGTATCGATTTCGCAGACCTTTATGCGGAATATCTATACCAACCTGACAACCTTTGCAACCATCTTCTGTCTGTTCCTTCTCGGAACGGCATCCCTCAGGGAATTCACCCTGGCACTGATGGTCGGCGTTGTCTGCGGTACCTATTCATCCATCTGTATTACCGGTCCGCTGTGGCTGTTCCTGCGGAAGCGTTTCACGAAGAAGGAAGAGGGTAATACAAAGAATTCGGGTAAGAAGATTACCGCAAAAGCAAAAAAGGCATAATGCCGATATGTAATGCAAAAAGAACTGCTTAGCATTGCTTTAGACAGATTCACAGGCTCTGGCTCAGGTCAGAGCCTGTTCTGTCCTTATATAGCGAATCGTTACAGTTCAGTGATCAGCCAACCTGAAGAATAAAAACGTGTAGTTACAGTTCAGGCCTAAGCCAAATGAAGTAAACAAAAGGGATACAGAAGATTGATTGTTATTTTTTAACAAACTTTTCTGTACCCC
>CACYDN010000092.1 GCA_902773185.1 uncultured Lachnospiraceae bacterium
CCCATGACCTCCATCATCGGCTACGCCGATACCATGCGTCGCATGTCTCTTTCCGAAGAGGACCGGCAGATGTCACTGGACTATATCTATTCGGAGGGCCGTCGGTTGGAAAGCATGTCCATGAAGCTTTTTGATCTGATCTACCTGAAGGATCACCCCATTGAAGCAAAGCCGATTTCCGCCGCGAGTCTCATTGCCCGGGCGGAAAAGAGCACAAAGCCCATGCTGGAAAAGAAGAAACAGACACTCGAAATCGAATGCACGGACGGGCAGATTTGGGGAGATGCCGAGCTCCTGCAGACAGTCCTTGTGAACCTGATCGATAATGCAAGAAAAGCATCCGCAGAGGGTGCAGTCATTCATATCAGCGGACAGCCGGATGATATTGCGGACGAGGAGCGTTATCGGATCACAGTAGCGGACACCGGCATCGGCATGTCCGAAGACGAAGTCAAACATATCACCGATGAATTCTTTATGGCGGATAAATCCCGCTCCCGGAAGGAAGGCGGCGCCGGCCTTGGCATGTCCCTCGTCGCAACAATTCTCGCAGGCCATAACGCAGACCTTTCCATCGAAAGCAACCCCGGGGAGGGAACCTCTGTGACGATCCTTTTCACGTCGCCGGAATCAAACGATCTTCGTAACCCGGAAGCCGAAAAAACAGAACCCGGGCAGACAGATGAAACAGAAGCTGCGGAAGGAAAGGAGGACCACCGATGAGAAAAAGACTACTGACCATCCTCTTATCGCTCCTCGTCCTTATGATGGCGGCCCTTTCCGTTCTCGTACCGTTCCTGTATCTCAGGGTCAGAAACAATCGGAAGGACGGCCTTGTGGAAGACATTCCCGCGTCCTACTACAGCCGCAGGAGTTCTTCCTATGCCAAAAATGCTTCCCGCCAGCTGACCGGTGCCGAACAGCTCCGTCTGATCTACGGTCTCTGGGAGAGCGAAACCACCGCCCTTGTCTCGTCCTCGGAGGAGCTGCAGCTGACCCCGTATGAAGCCGCAGATAAGGCAAAAAAATACCTGAAATTTCTGGCCGGCAAAAACGCCTGGCCGATGAAGCTCATAAATTCCATGGACAGTTGGTACACCTGGACAGCCCGGCCTTATCGGGCAACCGATGCCGCCTTCCGTTCCTTCAGTGTGCTTTACTGGCTGATCACCTTTACCCGGTACGATTCCACCGAGACACATACCGTCTGCCTTACGGACAGCGGCAATTTCTGTTTTGCCTATACCGGAGATACCGAGCTGGAACGCCTGCCGGAGGAGGTATCCGACACCTATACCGTCTCCACCAACGCCGGCAGTGACATACAGCGTTTTCAGGATACCAGCTTTCAACAGCTCATCCCATCCACGCCCTACGAGACCGGCTTTACTGCCGAGTCCACCTGGCTGTATGAAGGAAGCCGGACCATCCCCACCATACCGCACTACCGGGAGCTTCTGGAGCAGGACGCCTGGGCCGGCGACGTGGATACCGCTTATCTTTACATAGAAAAATCCCCAACACCGGTTTCGGCGCAGGGGAACCTGACCTTAGATTCCATGGAACAGTTATTCAATTCACCATCCGCGGACAGCTTCTGCCTGATGGTCCGCAACGCGGAAAAACCGGATGGAACCGGCGCCGTTGTGATCCTGCTCCCCTATCAGAACTGAATCATTTAGCCTGAAACAGTATATAACGCTATAACCAAAACGGAAGCACCGAACCGGCGCTTCCGTTTTGTATTTCAAGACTATTTCTAATTCAGATCAATGACAACAGCCTTTTCACCCATCTCCTCGTAACGGACCTCGAAAACTCTCCTGTCATAGATCACATTGCCTACGAGAGGATCTGCCACAAAGACCTTCTTCGTCTTTTCGTTGTAGCCGTAAAGCACAACACAGTGGTTGGGAGAAATCCAGGTAATCTTCTGACCATCGATGATCCACGGCTCATTCTCATAGGGCTCCGCCAGATTCTGGGTTACCCATACCAATACAGGCGTCTGCTCTTTATACATGTAATCGAAAAGTTCGTCCAGCGTTGAGCCTGTATAATTGATGGCATGGATCCGGTAATTCTTCTGGTCACTCAGCCAGGCATTTGCCGTATGCACAATAACGGGCGGATAGCAGCCGTAAGCATATTCCTTTTCCGGATCGCCGATAAACATATCAAAGGGCGAATCCACACCGGTGATGCCGTCATGGGGCAGGTATTTGCGCGCCATATCAACCTTATCCACCGGATATCCCAGCCAGTTCAGTACCATGGTGAGGGATGTGATCTCACAGCCGGTAGGAAGCTCCGGATTCTGCAGAATGGCGGATACCTCCAGATTCATCCTGTCCGGATGGCCCGTGACGGGTTCTTCTTCGTCCTCAAAATCCGCATCCACGTCTTCAGCGACAACTTCAACCACCTCTTCCAGTGTTTCCCGAAGCGAAACAGCCGGATGAGCCGCCGATTCTTCTTCTCCCTCTTCCGCTTCCCAGGTCGGAATTTCCAGACGGTCCTTCGAGGTCTTCACATCCATTCCCTGTCCAAACATATCGTCATAGCGGGAGTCGTCATTCGCATCTTTGACCTGATTCGTTGCCGAACGGCTGGCTTCCAATGTCTCCAATGTTTCCGCCTCATTATCCTCGGAACCGTCGCTTGTCCGGGCGCCATAAAAAACCGCTACAGCGGCAAACAGGATCAGGATGAAAATTTTAACGCCAAACCTTCTCATGATTTTATTTGTATCATATTTCCCCACATGTGTCAAAGAAAAACTATCCTATATTATTCACCTTTCCGACGGAAATATAGTTTTCGATGATTGCCCGAAGATCCGTCCCCTCCGAACCGTTCCAATTCCGGCCGTAGACCAGACGAAGAGATTTCTTCCCATCTACTTCGGACTCTTCTTCATAGGTATCCACATAAAAAGGATCCTGCGAAACCCTGCAGTCCCAGCGAATCCCCTTGCAGTCACTCAGCTCACAGCGCGGGAAATTGACATTCCAGACCTGTCCCTTTTCCAGCGGACGCTTCAGACATTCTTCCATTATATTAAGAAGATATTGGTCAACCACATCCTGATATTCCACACTTCCCTGTGAAAAAGCAATGGCATGGATATTCCAGAACGCCGCCTCCAGCACAGAGCCTACCGTTGCGGAATACTGGATATCATGGGAGATGTTAAAGCCGCTGTTGATTCCGGCCATAACCACATCCGGTTTATCCGGCAGAAGCTTTAACGCACCTACCCTGACACAATCCGTCGGCGTTCCGCTGCAGGCGTATGCCTCGGCGCCCTCCACCATTGACGAAACCGGCCAGATCTTTACACTTTCCCGCCAGGTATAGCTGTGCGACATGGCACTCCGCTCCCCGTCCGGCGCGACGATCCAAACCTTTCCATATCGCTGTGCTGCCTCCGCAAGCTTCCAAAGCCCCGGTGAAGCAATTCCGTCATCGTTTGTGATCAAAATATTCATCAGCATCGTTTCCTTTCCTTATTTTATTGCTGTTGCGCTTTTGTTGCACCGCATTTGTTATACCATAGTTGAAGCAAGAGAGAAAACACATGTATATCCAAAGGGGATAGAGAGGAAAATCAAAATGGAAACGGAAATCAGACCCAAAAAGCTGTCCTTGGTAAAGGACGAGAAACCCGAAGAAACATCTGCCGGAAATCCGGATGCCAAACTGGCACTCAAGACTTTTCAGGCAGGCAGTACACCGGAAAATGAGATTCGGGAAACAAAGCCTCATTATTATTATGATGAGCCCCATGTCCGGGACATCCCGCTCACGCCGGCTACACCCCCCACACCGGGACCTGTTGTGAAGACCAAGAAAAGTCTTCCCGTCCCCACCTGGAGCATCATAGCTGCAGCAGCTATGATTGTTATCGGTCTCGTCGGCTGGATTCTCCTTTCGGGATCCTCCTCCAAAGACGGTAAATATATGCTGAGTGCGGCGACGCACGACGGTGTCGTTTACGATGCATCCGAGCTTGGCGATCTCGCCAATTATTATATCAAGATCGATGGTAAAAAGGGTATCATGCGTGACAGTAAGGGCAGCCGCAAATTCCAGATCAGATGGAATAAAAACCATATGACGATCAGCAACGGCAAGGATGCCTTCTTCGATGCGGAATATAACCCTGCCGATCAGACAATTACATTAAATTACGATGACTGTCAGTTTATCTATAAGAAACAGCACTAAGGAAAGAGAAAGAGGTAAAACCAAGATGGAAATGGAAAATAAACCCAAAAAGCTGTCCTTAGTACGGGACGATGCATCTGATAATTCGAACGGAACCCCCGATGCCGGTCTGGCCATCCGAATGCTTGCGGAAAGTGATTCCCAAAAGCAGGACAACCCGGCAGGCGGATCTAAATACTATTATGATGAGCATCCGATGCAGGATACTCCGATGCCGTCCGGTCCGATGGATCCGGTAGAACCGCCTCAGCCGGTTACGGAACCCAAAAAGAATATGACTCTTCCGTCAAAGAGGATTCTGGCCGCTGCCGCCATCATTGTTGTCGGTCTCGTCGGCTGGCTTCTTCTGGCAGGATCTTCATCCGCAAGAGACGGTAAGTACACATTTTATTACGTAGAGTACCAAGGTATACGATTATACGCGCAAGACTATGAAGAGCTTGCCGACGGATACTTCAAGATCAAAGGCAAAAAAGCCGTATTTGACTGTATGGATTACCACATCGAGTGCAAGATCAGTTGGAATAAAAACCATATGGTCGTCAAAGATGCCTACGATTCCTTTGATGCCGAATACAGCGCCGTTGATCAGACTATCACTTTGAATGATGTCGACGGTTGTACACTCGTATTTAAAAAGCAGCAGTAAGCGGTTATACCGGCTTTCTGTTACCGCTTAATATTTCCTTGTAATCATCCAGGTTTTTCCGTAAAAGGGTTGGGATATCCAATCCGTACGGACACCTGGATTTACATATGCCGCAATCTACACACTCTTCAATTTTCATCATAAGTTCCAGCCATTCTTCCAGTTCGGAAGCAAGATAGGAAAACGGAAACCGTTTTATAACAAAATTATATCTTATTTCCGATGGAACGACAATCTCCTTTTCGCCGGGCACACCGCAAAAACCCGCTTTCGAATTCGTGCCTGCAAACCTCCCAAGATTTCACAAAAAGCTCAAAAAATTACAAAAAACACTTTTTGTTCGTCCGGTTTTCTGTTATGATATGGGCAGTGATTCATTGCTTCGCACCTGTCATATCAGAGGCCGGAGCAATACTACTATATCTAATTTACAAGGAGGATAGTATGATTTACTCAACAGAAGTGAAAAACATGTGCCCTGTTCATCAGGGAGTACATCATGGCGCTGCCCCGATCCCCGAGGAAGCAAAATGGGTACAGGCAAAGAAGGTTGAGGATATTTCCGGCTATACACACGGTATCGGCTGGTGTGCACCTCAGCAGGGATGCTGCAAGCTTTCCCTTAACGTTAAGGATGGTATCATCCAGGAAGCACTCGTAGAGACAATCGGTTGCTCCGGTATGACACACTCCGCAGCTATGGCAGCTGAAATTCTTCCGGGTCTGACTGTTCTGGAAGCACTGAATACCGACCTTGTTTGTGATGCGATCAACACAGCTATGAGAGAGCTCTTCCTGCAGATCGTTTACGGCAGAACCCAGAGTGCATTCTCTGAGGATGGTCTGCAGATCGGTGCCGGTCTGGAAGACCTTGGTAAGGGCGCACGTTCCATGGTTGGTACAACCTACGGAACACTGGACAAGGGTCCGCGTTACCTTGAGCTGACAGATGGCTACATCACACATATCGCTCTGGATGAGAACGATGAGATCATTGGTTACAAGTACATCAACTTCGGTAAGATGATGGACTTCATCAAAGCCGGTGATGATCCGAAGACAGCTGTTGAGAAGGCTTCCGGTCAGTACGGACGTGTTGCGGATGCCGTAAGACTTGTTGACCCGAGAAAAGAGTAAGGATTAAGGAGGAGAAAAATCATGGCATTATTTGAATCTTATGAGA
>CACYDN010000093.1 GCA_902773185.1 uncultured Lachnospiraceae bacterium
ATCAACCTGTTCAGGACATCGCTTTCGCTCGCGCTCGGGCAGCCCCTAGCGGCCGCTACGCAAAAAACGCTTCGCTTGCTAAGCTCTCACTTCGCCTGAAAATCGGCTCGTGAATCGCTAAGCACCGAGGCCCGGCATGGTCCTTCACAGGCTAATTTCGGTCTCAACCCCGCTATACTGTCTGAACGCTAATCAGCATCTTGAAAAAAGAACCGTCCCGGTTTTCTTTTCTTTCTGCGTGTGATAGAATAAAGGAAGCGGCGGGTTGCAGGTTTCTTTACCGGGGAAGCCTTGGGGAAGGCTGGAATTTGCAGATAAGAGGTGAGCCGCAGGTATGATTTGTTGAGAAGGGAGGATTTGGATGGATAAGAAGGCAATGTGGAAGCTCTCGTACGGCCTGTTTGTTTTGACGACGAAGGTGGGGGAGAAGATGAACGGCTGCATCACCAATACGGTGATCCAGGCGACGACAGAACCGAATCAGATTGTGTTTTGTGTAAATAAGGGGAACTATACCCACGATATGCTGAAGGAGGCAAAGCAGTTTGCTGTTTCCGTGATCAGCGAGAAGGCGGATTTTTCCCTGTTTAAGCATTTTGGATTCCAGTCCGGCAGGGACGTGAATAAGTTTGCGGATTTTGCGGATTATAAGCTGAACGCGGCCGGAATCCCCGTGATCACAAAGGGGACGAATGCATCGATTTCCGGCAGGATTACGGCGCATGTGGATATGGGCAGTCACACCCTGTTCTTCGGTGTGGTAGAGGATATGGAGGTGCTAAGCGATGCTGCCTCCGCAACCTACGCTTACTATCAGGAAAACATCAAGCCGAAACCGGAGGCAGTCGGAACAACGCCTACGGGCGAAACCATCTGGCGCTGCCGGATCTGCGGCTACGAATATGTCGGCGAGGAACTGCCGGACGATTTCATCTGCCCGCTCTGCAAACACCCTGCAAGCGATTTCGAGAAAATCGTTCGGTAAATCAAGGTTGTATTTTTCTTAGTCGTAACGAATATGAGCATGAGCAAAAAGAAGTCTCCGAGGGACCATACCGGGTCTCAGTGCTTAGCGATTCACGAGCCGTTTTTTGGCGACGTGAGAGCTTAGCACCGCTAGGGGTGCCCGAGGACGAGCGAGAGCGATGTCCCGATGAGACTTCTTTTTGCTCGTGCTCGAAAAAACAGAGAAGATAAGATGGACGAGAAACATTTTAACTGCCTCATCGTCGACGATGAAGCGGAGCTGGCCGGCATGACGGCCGAATATTTTCAGATGTTCGACGTGAAGACCGCATACGTCACATCGGCGGCAGAATGTGAAGCATTTCTGAACGAAAACAGCGTGGACCTGGTTCTCCTGGATATCAATCTGGGAGACGGGTCCGGTTTTGACGTCTGCAAAAAGATCCGGGAGAATTACCAGCTGCCCATCCTCTTCATCAGCGCCAGACAGAGTGATGATGATGTCCTGATCGCATTATCCATCGGCGGAGATGATTACGTGAAGAAGCCCTACAGCCTTTCGGTTCTTCTGGCCAAGGTGAAGGTAAACCTGAAGCGGGCACAGCAGCTCCGGCGGATGGAGGAAGCGGCAGAGACCGCAGCGGAAGGGCTTAATCATAACGTTGAAGCAAAGACAGGAGAAAGCCGGGAAACAGCAAACGCCGGTGATGAAGGGGAGAGTGGCAAAAACCCAACGTTCCTCAGTCTGGATCCGGCAACCATGTCCGCCATTCTCCGGGGAAAACATATTCCGCTCAAGGCGCGTGAATTTCAGCTTCTCCGGTGTCTTTATGAACACCGGAATACGATTGTGACAAAGGAAATGCTCTTCGAGGAAGTATGGGGAGACAGCTTCTACGGGGACGGAACCCTGAACGTACATATCCGAAAGCTCAGGGAGAAGCTGGAGGAAAATCCCAACGAGCCGGCAATCATTAAGACCGTATGGGGAACCGGCTATATTTTGGAGCTGAAAGAATGAAAAGAATCCTTTCTCTGATGTGCATATTCACCCTTTTCATGGCAGGTGTTTTTTTTGCGGTCATTTTGCGGAAGAACGAAGTCACAGAAAAACGTAACATGAGCTATTACAACGATCAGCTCTATGAGATTGGCGAAGCCTATTCATCCGGAAAGACGGAACAGGAGATTGAAGAGGAATTTGGGTGTAATATCATCTTTGTCACAGATGGCGGGCTGGGAAACAGCGAGCTGTCCTCCCAATATGCAAAGCGTGCCCTGGTGATGGATTTTGCACCGGAAGGAGAAGTAATCGGTAAAGTAGCCTGGAATGAAGTGGGAAATGCTGTCCATAAGACAAATTCCCGGATTCGGCGGCGGAGTATTCTGATCTGGGTGGTTCTTCTTCTGACCGGATATCTCCTTCTTGGGCTGATCTATATCCTGATCCTTCGGCCGGTTGGAGAAATGGAAAATTTTGCCGGCGAGATTGCCAAGGGGAATCTGGATATTCCGCTGCCGGTCAGGCGGGGGAACCGTTTTGGGGGCCTTGTGGAAAGCTTCGATATCATGCGGGAGGAACTCAAAGCATCGAAGGAGAGAGAAATCGAAGCGGAAAAAGCAAAAAAAGAAATGGCACTTTCGCTTTCGCATGATATGCGGACGCCGGTAGCGACCATCCGTACAGCCTGCGAGATGATCGAACTCATCGCCGGAAAAAGACTGCAGCAGGGGGCGGATCCGGAACTGGAAAGCATCCGGGAGAAGGAACGGATCATCGACAACAAGGCGGAGACCATCAGCCGGCTGGCGGATAATATGTTCCATGTGACACTGGCGGAAACGGAGCATATTGAGGTGACGGTGCAGGAGGAGGAATCCTCTTTGATTGAGGAATACTTCCACAGGCTGAAGGGGTATGGCAAAATTGTTTTGGAAAACAGCATCCAGCCATGCCTTGTTTATATGGACCGTCTCAGAATGGAACAGGTGGTGGACAATATTGTGGGGAATTCCCACAAATATGCCGGGACAGAGATTCGGGTACGATTTGATGAAACAGAGATGAAGGTAGGGGAAAAGTCACGGCGGTATATCCGCATAACCGTAAGGGACTTTGGGCCGGGGGTGCCGGAGGAGGAGCTTCCCCTCATTGCTGAAAAGTATTATCGAGGGAATGACAGTGCCGGAAAACCCGGGGCCGGGCTGGGTATGTATCTCGCTTCCTGGTATATGGAAAAACAGGGCGGGGGAATGGAATACTATAACGATAACGGTTTTGTGGTCGAGCTTCTCGTTCGGGTAGTATAGTTATATAAAAGGAAAATAGTTTGTATAGCAGGTCAGAGTATGCTATAATGGCCATGGGATTGCCCGAGCGAAGTGAGGGAGGGCCCCATGGTCCTGAGCGAAGCGAAGGATACACGATGCGAGCGGAGCGAAGCAGCGTACATCTGCGAAGCAGATGCATGATTTCGCGAAGCGAAAGCATGGTACAATAGCCATGGGATTGCCCG
>CACYDN010000094.1 GCA_902773185.1 uncultured Lachnospiraceae bacterium
CTTTCCGGAAAGGATATGATTCCCGGGAATCAGAAGTAAAATGTTTTGCATGGCAGAGAGTGTCTGCATGGTTTCCTGCGAAAGGATCACATTCGGCAGGAAGAGCAGGAAGGATGCGGTATCCTGTTCGCGGATGGCGGGAGACAGCTCATTGAGGATACTGTCTACCGGCCCGGAAAGGAAGAGGGAAAAGACGTTTGCGCCGGCCTGCGTGAAGTACCGGACGGTTTTCCGGAAGGCATCCGCCCTATATTTTGCGGCATTTCCTTCGCCGATATGCATCTCGATCAGCCAGGAGGTATCTTCACCCGTTTGTTTCTTCAGACGACGGATTTTTCCGGCACCCTTTGACATGGCTTCATAGCCGAGGTTCACACCAAAATGAATAATGGTATCCCGGTCAACTGTCTTCATGAGCCGGTCAAGGGCATCGTAATAGAGACTGTTTTCATCTTCAAAAATGGTACCGACCTGATCGAACAGCTCCTTTTGTACCTTGCTTTTTGTGAGATGGCGCGCTGTATCCACCAGCCGGCGGAGACTTCGTTTTCCGGAGCTTTCATAGCCGCGGAGCTGGAGCCGGATGGCATTTTCCATAATGGTTCGTTGGAGATCTCTGGAGAGCATGTTCGAAAAATCCTTTCTGAATGGCTGTTTGTATCCCTACAGTAGCACGGATGAAGATTGAAAAAAAGCGGACAATTTCTTCTGCGTGTCCCAAATGGGACACAGAGGCGGAATTGTCCGTTTTGCTGTGTGTAAATCCTGAAGTTATGCTACCGGAATTCTACTCCTCTACGACAGTATGTACCGCCTTGGTGATTCCGCGGGGCAGAGCATCCCGGGAGTTTTTCCAGTCGGCATCCTTGTTGCGGTAATCAAATTTATCGATGAACCAGGAAACGTCTTCGTTCACGCGTTTCATGCCATCGAAATATACCTTGTTTAGAACGGGAACAAAGCCGTCCAGCTGGGACTGGTTCAGCTTATCCGGCGCGGCCTGATAGAGATCGCGGTAATGCAGCGTGCAGAAGCCTTTGCAGGCGCCGACCTTTTCCGGAAAGTCTTTGTCGTGCTTCCACATATGGAAGAAGGTGTCGATGTAACGGACAAAGGTAGGGGTGATACGGCTGCATACAAAGCAGGTGCCCTCCAGCTTATCGACATATTGGATGAGGGGCGAAGATGTTTCCTTCCGGCTGAGGAGTCCCTTTGCCTTGGGCGATTCCTTTTCGGCCAGCTTTTCCATCTCCCGGATGGTCTTATCCATGTGGGTCTTCAGCATAAGTGCCACGCCGAGGCGGTTTTTTTCTGCGTAAAGCATGCGGATGTGGGTGGGACAGAAGCCCATCTCATCGGTCATGGCGCGGTTGTCATCCTCCATATAGCTGGGTCCCAGCGTATATTCAATCGCATGCTTTTCCAGCTCGCGCCGGAGCAGGCAGAAGGGGCATTCGGTGCCGGCGTCGAAGGCATCATTCATCGGAATTGTGTAGATTTTTTCACCCATACCGGTTTTGTTCTCCTTTTCGTTTCAATTGAAAGGCGGTCGCCTCCCTTTCACAATACCACAAAACGGATGGATTGCAAAATGTAAATGATTTCTCTTCCGGGAAGTTTCTCAAATGAGCTTCCCGAAGAATAAAAAACGGGAAGTTTAAATAAAAACGAACAGGCGGATCTATGTGCTTATTGCACCTTGACATTGCATTGAGGAGAGGAGTAGAATATAATCGGTAAACGTAGAAATAAACTGCAGGAAAGGGGAGGTAAATGATGCAGAAAAGGAGCAGGAAGTGGATCGCCTGGGCTATGCTGTTTGTGATGGTGCTTGGGCTTCTGACCGTTTCCGGGAAAGAGGTAAAGGCGGGTTATTCGGCTGATACTCAGGAAACGGATGATGGTTGGGTTTACAAAAAGGATACGGTTGCGGAAAAAATCTATATCAGTGGGTATAACGGAAATGATACGGAAATCGTTATTCCATCGGAAATAGAAGGATGGCCGGTTACGACGATTGAGTCTATTTGCCGGTCTTCACAGCCCGGTCAAGAGGAAGAGGATTATCGACGTCATGCCGATGCGACAAGTGTTTCCATCCCGAATAGTGTGACGAGAATTGGAAGTATGGCTTTTTATCATTGCGAAGGTTTGACGCAAATAACCATCCCGAATGGGGTGGTGGAAATTGAAAGTGACGCATTTACCGGTTGCAAGGGTTTGCGCCAAGTAACCATTCCGGGTAGCGTAAAGACCATTGATGGGGGTGCTTTCGCCAATTGTGAAAACCTGGCTGAAATAACCATACCGGAAGGTGTGGAAACCATTGGGGCCTATGCATTTCTGGAATGTAAAAATCTCGAAAAGGTTGAGATTTCTTCGACGGTTACTAAAATCGGCATGGATTCAGATGTGAATTTTACGGATTATGAAGGGTCAGCTTTCTGGGAATGCGATAAGCTCTCGCAGATCATCGTTTCAGAAGATAATACAGCCTACACATCTCTGGATGGCTGCTTATACGATAAGAACATGACGACCTTGTTTGCATGTCCGAACACCAAAATAAGTCTGGATGTGCCGGAAGGCGTTACCAGAATCGGAGACGGTGCATTTTCTGAAAATGAGAACCTCAAAGAAGTTCAGCTCCCGTCCACGCTGAAGGCGATTGGCGACTGTGCTTTTTGGGTATGTCGATGTCTGGAAGAAATCCATTTGCCGGAGAGTCTGGAATCGATTGGACGGGATGCATTTACGGAGTGCTATTCACTGAAAGAATTCTTCATCCCGAAAAATGTGAAGACGATTGGAAATTCATCTACCGGTGCATTTGGTGACCATCAAATTAAATCTTTTAGTGTGGATGCTGAAAACGCCTGGTTTACCTCTGAAAATGGCGCACTCTACAGCAAGGATATGAAGACTCTTTATGCCTGGCCTGCGCAGGATCATACGAAACAGGTTTCAGCTTTCATTCCCGACACTGTGGAAGAAATCCGGCCCTGCGCTTTTTACGGGCGTTCCGATTTAGCCAGCATTTGGATTCCCCAAAGCGTGGCAACATTGGATGTCGGAGAGGTATTTAATGATTTCAGTGATAGAGTGATTGTTTTTTATGATCCGGAATATACGGAGCTGCAGAACAATAAGGGTCACTGGACCTTCAAACCTTACTCCGGTGAAATGAATCCCTTTACGGATGTGCGAAAGAACAAGTTCTACTCCGGGGCTGTTCTCTGGGCATATCATAATGATCCTCAGATTACCACAGGTACTTCCGATACAACATTTTCACCTTTAGAAAACTGCAATCGTGCGCAGGTAGTTACATTCCTCTGGCGGCTGGCCGGCTCTCCCGAACCGACAACGACAAAGAATCCCTTTACGGATGTAAAACGCAAAGATTATTTCTATAAGGCTGTTCTTTGGGCAGTGGAGAATAATATCACCACCGGAACAGGAAAAACAACCTTTTCTCCGAAAAATGCCTGCACCAGAGCGGATTTTGTCACCTTCCTCTGGCGTGCCTGCGGAAGTCCCGCGCCCACTGACGATTACAATCCTTTTGTAGATGTATCGAAAAAGAAATATTATGCAAATGCTGTCCTTTGGGCAAGAGAGAGGGGCATCACGACGGGAACGGATGATTCGCATTTCTCACCGAAGAGTAATGTGAACCGTGCCCAGACAGTGACATTCCTCTTCAGAGCACGCGGCTTTTTTGAAAAACATGAGGAAAAGTAGTAGCTATAATAATGATTAGCGGAATATGCCGGCTGATATAAGAGAACATGGTTTTCTCTTATACCGCCGGCATATTTACGTGGTTGCAATATTCACTTCTATATAAATTCGGAGTTGTATACTTACAATTCAATCA
>CACYDN010000095.1 GCA_902773185.1 uncultured Lachnospiraceae bacterium
ATTATCATATTATGGCTACTACGACCTCCCAAATCTAAAAATATACTTTGAACCGGATGAAATACTGGCACAGAATACTTCCGGACTCACTCATCCATCAAAGGATGTCAGTATTTCCGATAACAGACTCCGAGCCACTGTAGATACACCGCAGGATGGATACGTTCTCATCTCTGTTCCTTCCTCGAAAGGGTGGTCTGCAACAGTGGATGGTCGGAAGGCAGAGATTCTGACGGCCGATACCGCCTTTATGGCGCTGAAGCTGCCGGCCGGAAAGCACGAAATCCTGCTAACGTACAGAACGCCATATCTGATTCCCGGACTGATCCTGTTTGCTGTTTTACTCGCAGGCGGTCTGGTTTTACAATCATTTTTCAAGAGAAGGAGCCGAACATGAAACCCCTCTTATGGATCATTATCCCCTGCTATAACGAAGAAACTGTTCTGCCTATCACGGCACCGCAGTTTCTGGAAGAACTCCATACCATGATCACCCATGACAAGATCAGTGACAGATCGCGAATCTGCTTCGTAAACGACGGTTCTTCGGATTCCACATGGCAGATCATTTCCAAGCTTGCCGAGGAGGATTCTCACTATATCGGCATCAGTGAAAGCCGCAATATCGGACACCAGAACGCACTTCTTTCCGGTCTTATGGAAGCTCGGGATAAATGCGATGTTACCATTTCCATTGATTGTGACGGCCAGGACGATATTTCTGTCATGGAACAGATGATTGATGATTATCTTGCCGGTTCCGAAGTCGTTTACGGCGTCAGAAGTGACCGCAGTACCGATACCTTCTTCAAAAGATTTTCTGCCGAACGCTATTACAAAATGCTGAACCGGATGGGCGTCGAAGCAGTCTATAACCATGCCGACTACCGGCTCATCAGCAGCATGGTTTTGGATGAACTGGCCAACTTCGAAGAAGTCAATCTATTCCTTCGGGGCATGGTTCCTCTGGCAGGCTTTCCGAGCAGCTCGGTTTCTTACGAAAGAAAAAATAGGGAGGCCGGAAAAACCCACTACTCCCTCGGGAAAATGACACATCTCGCTGTGGATGGCATCACCAGCCTGTCCACACGACCGCTCCACATCATTGCTATGATGGGCATCCTCTTCAGTTTCATCGGGTTTATCGGAATTGTTTGGGCCTTCATCTCCTATTTTACAAACAGTTCTGTGGCCGGCTGGGCCTCCCTCATCTGTGTCATCTGCTTCCTGGGTGGCATCCAGCTTCTTTCTCTTGGCGTGATCGGTGAATACATCGGAAAAATGTACATGGAAACAAAACACCGTCCCCGTTACATCATATCCGAACGGACATGGAAGAAACGGGAGCGGAAATACAAGGGATAAACAACAATGAAACAGGCCGCCGGATCAGCCGGCGGCCTGTTTCAATATACAATAAGCAATACCTCTGTTTATACCGATGACAGGATTCTTCCATAACTCGGATAGGGCCAGTATTTTCCGCTGGTCAGCATCTCGGCAGCATCGATGTAGCTGCGGAGCTTATCCATCCGGGGCAGGATTTCATCGCGGATTGCCTGGGATGTCGTGATGATATCCGCATTCATGGCTTTCACGTTATTCAGCGCCTCTTCGAGCGCATCTACCGCATCCTGCGTATTGTCGGTAATATCCGTCAGCTTCTCGATGGTGGAAATCTCATACCGGCACTTCACGCCCGGGCTTACATTCTTAATGGATTCCACTGCACGCGCCAAAGTATACAGATACTCTTCGATGGCCGGCAGATAGTCCTTCCGGACCATATCCACCATGGTGAGTCCTTCAATATTGACAGTCTTGCAGTAGTTCTCAAGCATGATCTCGCAGCGCGACTGAATCTCAGCCGGTGTGAATACCTTATGACGGACCAGCATCTCCACGTTCTTTTCATCCAGAAGATGCGGCATGGCATCCGGCGTTGTCTTGAGATTCGAAAGACCACGCACCTCTGTTGCTTCCTTTACCCACTCTTCGCCGTAGCCGTTCCCGTCGAAAAGGATACGCTCATGCTCGATGATTACGCGCTTGATCAGGTCATGAAGAGCAGACTGGAAGTCAGTTGCCTGCTCCAGTTCATCCGCATACTGCCGCAGGCTCTCGGCCACAGCGGAATTCAGCATGATATTTGCGCAGGCAATGGAATTGGAGGAACCGAGCGACCGGAACTCAAACTTATTACCGGTGAAGGCAAAGGGTGAGGTACGATTGCGGTCCGTGGTATCCCGCGAGAACCGGGGAAGCGCATGTACGCCCAGCTTCAGCTGTACCTTTTCCACGCCCTCATAGGGGGCGTCATTTTTGATTGCATTCAGAATTCCCGTCAGCTCCTCGCCGAGGAAAACGGAAATGATTGCCGGCGGTGCCTCGTTCGCACCGAGTCTGTGATCGTTGCCGGCCGTTGCCACGGAAAGGCGGAGCAGATCCTGGTAATCGTCCACTGCCTGAATCACCGCGCAGAGGAAAAGCAGGAACTGAGCGTTCTCGTGAGGCGTTTCGCCGGGGGAAAGAAGGTTCACGCCGGTATCGGTGGAAACAGACCAGTTGTTATGCTTGCCGCTGCCGTTTACGCCTGCAAAGGGCTTTTCGTGCAGCAGGCAGATCATACCATGCTCCTTGGCAACCGTCTGCATGATCTCCATGGTCAGCTGGTTGTGGTCTGTCGCAATATTTGTCGTACTGTAGATGGGTGCCAGCTCATGCTGTGCGGGAGCCACCTCGTTATGCTCTGTTTTCGCCAGGATGCCCAGCTTCCAAAGCTCCTTATTCAGGTCCTCCATGAACGCACTGACACGGGGCTTGATCACGCCGAAATAGTGATCATCCATCTCCTGTCCCTTCGGCGGGCGCGCCCCAAAGAGCGTGCGGCCGGTGTACCGGAGATCGGGCCGCTTTTCATACATCTTGCGGTCGATCAGGAAATACTCCTGCTCTGCACCGACGCTGGTATTGATGTGCTTCACATCGGTATTCCCAAAGAGCTTCATGATCCGCATGCCCTGGCGGTTCAGCGCCTGCATGCTGCGGAGAAGCGGTGTTTTCTTATCCAGCGCTTCACCCGAATATGAGCAGAACGCCGTAGGAATACAAAGGGTATGCCCCTTGATAAATGCATAGGATGTCGGATCCCAGGCGGTATAGCCTCTTGCCTCAAAGGTTGCCCTCAGGCCCCCTGACGGGAAGGAGGATGCATCCGGCTCGCCCTTGATGAGCTCCTTGCCGGAGAATTCCATCAAAACGCCTCCGTCCGGTGCGGGAGAAATAAAGCTGTCATGCTTTTCTGCCGTCACGCCGGTCAGCG
>CACYDN010000096.1 GCA_902773185.1 uncultured Lachnospiraceae bacterium
ACCCTCCTCGCTACCGCACTTTTGGTAGCACTGATGGCAATACCGGCAGCAGCGGCGACGGAGTATGAAACGGTTTCAGGAGATAATTCAACCTGTACCTTCACAAAGTATTTAATAGTGGATGCAGGGGACAATGTTCCGAATGTTACCTTTGAATTTCAGATAACTCCCGGTACAGCTATAGCGGCTGTTACGACTGATCCGGGAAGAACTATGGAAGTATTGGCAGGAGTTGGTTCACCTACAGCATCAAATGTTGTATTTACTCAAAATAGCCAACTTTATGATATCCCTGGAACAACACAGCTTGATATTCAGAGAACTGCAAGTGAAAGAGCTACAGGACTTGATGCTACGACCGGTGTTCAGTTTGAAGCCGGAGAGAGGTATGCAGTTGGTACATCGACAATTGATTTTTCAGGAGTATCATTTACGGAACCCGGAATTTATCGTTATATTGTCACAGAAAAAGCAAATGCGACACATGAAGCCGCCGGTATTATGCATGATAATGATGTAGACAGAGTACTGGATGTATATGTGACCGATGCCGGAACAACAGATTCAACTACTGGAAAACCTGAGCTTGTGGTGTCTGCTTATGTAATGCATAAGAGTGTTGATGTAGTAGAAGCAAATGCCGTTGGTTATGGTTCGGGAGATGTAGATGATGCTAATGATCCCCTTGATGATAAGACGGATGGTTTTACGAATGAATATAATTCAAAAGACCTTGTCTTCAAAAAGGTAGTATCCGGTAATCAGGCTTCCAGAGATAAGTATTTTGAATTTACAGCAACTCTGACGAATGTAAATGATAACGATGTTTTCACTGTTTCTCTTGCAGATGATGATAACGCTAATACAACTGATGGTAATGCGGATGCTACACCGGGAACAAACGATGCAACAATATATACACAAAAGACAAATCCGACAAGCGTAACCGGGGCACAGCTGAAGACCGGCGTGAAGTTCTATCTGCAGCATGGTCAGAGCATTGCTATTCGCGGTATTGCGCCGAATGCAACCTATGCTATTACAGAGAATGCTGAAGACTATAAGAGTGAGGGGGCAAGTGTAACAGGTTATGAAGATCCGACTGCATGTACCGGTACTGCTACGATTGGTACTATTGCAGGTTCAGACAAGGCAGCGATGACATCCTTCACCAACACCCGTGACGGTATCATCCCCACAGGTATCCTTCTTTCCGCTACACCCTGGATCATTCTGGGCCTCATTGTAGTGGCAGGTATCGTATTCTTTGCAATCCGCTCCAGAAAGAAGTACGAAGAAGAGTAATCCACGGCAGAAGACGGCGGGCCGGATGATTCCGGACGAGGATTTTAAGCTGTGACATGTATGAATAAAATGGCATAGAGGCAGTTCAAGAACATGAGAAAATTCTGGATCAAAATGAATATCCTTTATGAAAAGCTCATGCTCCTGGCCTTCATTCTTGCCATGCTCATTGTGGTCTATGGGCTGTATGACAGCTGGTACGTGTTTCATTCGGCGAACGATAAAAGCGTGCTGCGATACAAGCCCAAGGAGGGGGAACCGATTCCGGATGATATTCCTATCACCGACGAGATGGTCGCCTGGATCACAATGGATGATACAAATATCGACTACCCTGTTATGCAGGGAGAAGACAATTACAGGTTTTTGAACGTGAATCCCTATGGGGAGTATTCCCTGTCCGGAAGTATCTTCCTGGACAGCCGGAACAGTGCGGATTTTTCGGATGCTTATTCCATTCTGTACGGACATCATATGGAATACGGCGTGATGTTCGGTGCGCTGGATGAGTATCTGGATAAGAATTACCTTTTGTCACATAGTGACGGCACGCTCCTCGTGGGACGGGATCACGTGAAGAGCCATCGGGTAAAGGCATTTGCTTCCGTGAAGGTGAATATCTTCGATAAAAACGAGATATTCGACCCGGAGATCGAAAATCTGGATGTTTTTATCCGAAAGAATGCGAAGGTGTACGATGACACGGTACCGAAGTCGGACCGGGTGCTTGCACTTTCCACATGTACAGAGCCGGTATCACAGAATCGGTTATTGGTATTCTGTTATATCTATGACTGATGCTTCTGCTTTTGATGAGCACGTGTGATCGGCCGGAAAATGACAGACGAGAAAGAAGCAGTTGATACGATTCGTATATGGTCTGTTCAGTTGCGTCTGTCAGAAAATGAATAAGTAGGAACGTGAACGTTTGCGTTCATGGTGATTGACATGATATATAAACTGAAAAGCTATATATCAAAACTAAATTCCGCGAGATTTATTACCACAGTCCGCATGGCCGTTCTGGCCATGCTGACCTGTGGTTTTTGTTGTCTTTTTGCGGGAAAATCAAAGGTGTTTGCGGCTTCATCTTATAAGCCGCTTGAGGTTGAGATTGCTTTTGAATGTCTGGAAAACGTCAATCTTCTGGACGGACAGTACCGCATTAGCATTCGTGCGGAGGAAGAGGGGACTCCGCTCCCGAATGTTGACCATGTTGAGGTTGCGGAAGGAAGAGGAAGCTTTTTTGTGACGGTAACGGAGCCGGGAAACTACTCATATCTTGTTTGGCAGGATAAGGGAAAATCGGGCGATGTGATCTATGATGAAGCAATCTATGAGATTCATCTCTTCGTTTTGGATATTGAGGAGAGTTCCGAAGGAAAAGAAGGTTCCAGGACCGGGGAGCTTATCTGCAATATGTCCGTGAATTACGCCGGAACGGATGAGAAACCGAAGGAAATTGCGTTTCTCAATAAGGCTGCGCACATTGAAGATGATCCGGTCATTACACCGGAAGACGGTAAGAAAACAGATAAAAACAAGACTTCCAAGACAGGCGATGAAACGAACCTGTGGCTTTATATCGGTCTATTGATTGGTTCGGCAGTGGTCATCCTTGGAATCGTTCTTTGGAAGGTTTTGGGTGCGAAGAGGGATGATGACCCGGAGGAGCAGAAGGAGTAGGATTTATAGATTCTGCTAAGTTGCTAGTTGACATAACTTGTTTTTGCAGTTTGTTTGACACATGCCTGTTTAGTTTACATAACTTGAACAGAGCATATTACAATAATGTGTATCATGGAATATCAAGTGATACAGAAAATGCATGCAGGCATTTTCCGATAGATCGACAGTGAAATTTACTGATGGATATAATGCAAGTCGATATACGGGAAAATGATTGGATGTAACGGATTGGTTGACATAAATCAATTTCAACGTTATTTGATAGAGGGATTCTTTCATAATACGATAATTCGGCTAAAGTCCGGGAAAGGAGGTAAGCCATGAAGCGTTCTTCAGAGAAAAACAGCGAAAAACTGAATAAAAGAAAACGCGTGATCAGTGCAATTATGGCCTTCTTCATGCTGCTTGTTTCCTTTACACCGGCGGGATACAGCATTTTTGCGGATGAATCAACCATCTCGCAGATTGCATCGACGGAAGCGGAAAACCGTACGAATACGGTTTCCGATGAATCCGGTCTGGATACCTCTGTTCCGGGCGATGCTGTTACAAACGAAGCAAGCCTTGAGCATCTGACCCTTGAATTAACGCAGGAGGAAAGTGACGAAGAGGGAACCCTGCAGAGCCGCGTGGTTTCCGAGAAAGAGACTTTGGAAGCGCAGGAAGAGGTAGAAGAAACATCCATCGTTCTGGATGGTATGATGCCGAAGAACGCAACCGCAACAGCTGTGGATGTTACGGACGAGCGCGAGAAGATTGAAGCGGCTGATGCAGAGGCGGCCGCAAAGAAGAATGAATCTGAGAAGAACGCTTCTCAGCAGGGTAATAATGGAGAAGCTGTATCTCCGGCAGGTCAGAATGTTAACGGTGAAGTTGCAGCTCCGACAGAGCAGAACGCTGTCAGTGATGCTTCATCCGAAGTGGAACAGAGTATTACAGGGAACTCAACATCTGAGCAGAATCAGAATTCTGCAGATGATACGGCTGTTACGAATCAGTCTAATTCAGATGGCAATGCTTCGGAGAATCAGACGAGTGTCACAGAATCCGGTGAATCTGATAACCGGAACGAGGCAGATGATGTGTCAGTGAATCCGGTTCAGGATACTGTCTACCAGTCTGCGGATGTTCAGCCGGTTGATGGTTCGGTTGAATATGCAAATGCGTCTCAGGGCGATGCCGAGATGCGGGAAGCTGACGGAACAGGAAATAATGGGACAGATGTTTCTGCCGGAAATGAGGCGGGACAAGATGGCTCAGCTGACAATACGAATGACGCTTCGGTATCCAATACATCTGAGGCAGGAAATAATGCGGATCAGTCCGGTAATGCAGACCGGAATGTTTCCAAAGATCAGTCAGATGCTACTGATCAGTCTGCAGCAGCAGATCAGTCGACATCTACAAATCAGTCCGCGGTAGCAGATGAATCCGGTACAGGCAATAATGGAAATAATTCTAACAATTCATCCACAAAGGATGCTTCCAATAACGGAAAGTCCCAGAAGGCAAACGAAGAGGATGATGAACGCGAAATAATCAGTGTTCTTTCTGACGGTTTATCCATCCTTGCAGCATATGACATCACAATTCTGGATGCCGGCGATGAAGAGTATCAGCCGAGTGAGAAACACCCGATTACGGTATCCATCCGTGATGCACGCATCAAAGAGGATTCCAAGTTATACCTGTGGCACATCAAAGATGATGGCGAAAAAGAAGAAATCAAAGAGTTTACCGTGACTGACGGTG
>CACYDN010000097.1 GCA_902773185.1 uncultured Lachnospiraceae bacterium
AATTCTTGCACTGGTACGGATACATCTGATAAAATCACCGTAAGCAATACAATTCAAAAATAGACAGATCGGTTATCGATCAATTTGTTATACCAGAGGTAATATCTATGCTGTATTATGAAAAAATACCAAATCCGAATTCATCCGAATGGGTTCTTTTTATTCATGGGCTTGGGGGAAGCATGAAGACCTGGAAATACCAGACAGAAAAGTTTTCCCGGGACTATAATATCATCATGGTGGATCTGGACGGACACGGAAAATCGTCCAATAAGAAGCTTCGCTCGCGCTACAAACCCACCTCCACCGTCCGCGCGATCCGGAAAATCCTGATGCACGAGAAGATTGAAAAGGTGCATATCGTATCCCTTTCCCTCGGCACACTGATTGCGATGGAGTTTGCCAGACTCTATCCGGATATGGTGGAATCCCTTGTCCTCGGCGGCGGTATCCTCAATCTGACCATCTCCAGGCAGTTCATCCTGAAGATTGCCGAATTTGCGACAAAGCACTTCCCCACAGGACTTTCCTATAAGTCCTTTGCGCACATCATCATGCCGGGGAAGCACCATGAGAAATCGAGAGAAATCTTTATTCGGGAAGCGGAAAAGCTGAACGGAAACATGTTCAATAAATGGGTATCCAGCATTGGACTGGCTAACAAAAGGCTGAGAGCATCGATCAAATCGATCAAGAAAAAGCGCATTCCCATCCTGATGATTTCGGGAAAAGAAGATTATATGTTCCTGAATGGGATTAAAGAAATCGGCAGGAAGGTGAAGAACTTCAACGTCACCCTCCTGCGGAATTGCGGGCATGTCGTTAGTATTGAAAAGGCGGATCTTTTTAACAACCTCACCCTTCGTTTTCTGAAGCAGAATCGGAAGTACATTCCGCTTCCGCCGGTTTCGAGAACTGACATCCACAATAGTTTTGACGATACAGACCATATTCCTGTGAAAGCTGAGTAGACCGTTTATACCCATCCTTCTTTTTAAAATCGCTGAACAGAAATTTGGGGATATGATTTTCTTCCGGGCATTGATTGGAAAGTTCACTGACCAGTCTCTGCCCGATTTCATTGATCCAGTCCGCATTCTTGTACGGGCTGATGGAAAGCGTTGTTGTATAATAATCAAACCCGTTCTCTGCGGCATAACTTAGAGATTCCCGAAGACGCAATTCGTAGCAGTCGTAGCACCTTGCGCCCCGTTCCGGAAGATGCTCCCTGCCCTTTGCCATCTCAAGGAAGCTTTCCGGATCGTATTTCCCTTTCACCAGCCGGATATCCTTCGCAAACGGTGCCAGATCCTTTAACCTGAAAAACTCCAGAAAACGCTTCTCGAACTCCTCCTCTTCGGTGATATTGGGATTGTAATAGAATACGGTAATCTCAAAATATGTATGGAGCAGCTCGATCACGGCGGAGCTGCAGGGACAACAGCAGGCATGCAAAAGAAGGGAAGGTCTTTTTTCGGGACTTTCCGAAGCAATCCGCTTTAATTCCTCTTCCATTTTTTTGTAATAATTCCTGTCTTGATTCATGTTTTTCCCTTCAATATTTTTTTGACAAAATTATCAGATTCTATCACTTTTACCAGTTGACTTTGTGACATTTTTACAATATAATTATCTCAAAGGAAACTCGGGAAGGAGGGTTTGACATGACAGTAGAGCAAGCGATCAAAAAATATAAGCTTGAGCCGGTAAATGAATATACTGCCAAGGTCAAGGCCAAGGAGCTGAATGTTGAGGAAGTCCTCTACATGAATGTTCAGAAAAACAAATATGCCTACATCATCCGTGACGGCGGGCGCGGAACCATGCTTTACAAGGACGAGAAGAGCATATATACCAAGCTTTTCAAGGGCCTTCAGATGATTCCACTTGACACCTGATCGGTGCCATTTATAAAAACGATTCTTTTTTCATATGCGGACTCCTTTCATGGAACGGGCGGATACCGAAAGTATCCGCTCGTTCTTCGTTTGCCCGCACTACCGGCAATTTCTGTTCTGTTTTCTTTATCCGCACGGCCAAAATGATTCTGCCCGGCCGGTCTAGTTTAGATCAGCGACCGTTTCTTTAACACAAACTTCATCTGCTCTAACGACTTTTCCGAAAGCTGCAGGAGATGAATCTCCGTTTTCCCTTTATTTACGGTATATATCGCATACACCGGTGACTCTTCTGTTCCGTCGGTATAATCATAAACATCACAGTCACCCACTTCCATGTCATTCTGCGTTTTTGCGGAATCCGCCCGGTCCATAGCTGTGATAGAATCCTGCGGAATCGAGCGAAGCGGTTTTCTTTTCTGCATGGCAATGATCTTGGTCAGATCGATGTCACCGTTCACGATAATATATTCATATTCGAACTTCATAGCTCGGATGGAATAGATGAGAAAGGCAATGCCGCCGGCAATCACAAAGAGTCCCAGTCCGGTCATGGTGGTAACCACCATCCCCGCCGTGATCACCAGTGCAGCAATAACAATCTTACTGATCTCGCCGCCGCCCGCTTTTCCTTTGACCAGCTGCTCCGAATACTGATCCTGACTATCAAACATGTTCAATTCCTCCAACACGCCGGTTTTCCAGAAGGCAGATGGACTGACAGGAAATACCGAGTCCCTCTCCCGTAAAACCAAGCCCTTCTTCCGTGGTAGCTTTCACATTCAGCTGGTCCACGCCGATTCCCAGAACGCCGGCCATTTTCTCACGCATCTCCGGAATATGAGGCGCCATCTTCGGCTTTTGGGCGATGATTGTTGCATCAATATTGACAATCTGATAGCCCGCCTCATCCAAAAGACCTTTCACGTGTGCCATCAGCTTCAGGCTGTCCGCTCCCTTGTAAGCCGGATCCGTATCGGGAAAATGCTTTCCGATATCCCCCATCGCCGCCGCACCAAGAAGGCTGTCCATAATGGCATGCGCCAGACAATCCGCATCCGAATGGCCGATGAGGCCCAGTTCATAAGGAATCTTTACGCCGCCAAGGATCAGATCCCGGTCAGGACCAAGCCTATGCACGTCATATCCCATACCTACTCTCATACTTTTTCCTCCCAGACAGCGCCATCCTTATCATGTTCCAGATACCGTCCGCCTTCCTTGTAGAACTTAAAGCTGGATACGATATTGGAAAGGCCGGAAATGAGCAGAACAATACCCACAACGATAACAAGCCAGCTCGCTACCAGATGGGGAACAAATACCAGGAGAAGACCCACGGCCAGTGAAAACGCATCGATACCGAAATAGAATTTAAAGCTCTGTACCTCGCTCTTCACCTTATAAGCTGCCATCAGACGCAAAACAGCATGGATCAGAATGAAAATACCAATGATCTTCAGGATCAGACCCGCCACGAGACCGGGCGCCGCGATGGAGACAATTCCCAGAACAACGAGCGTTCCTGCCAGAGCCGCCATCATCGGATTAAAGGTTGCCATCAGAGAGCATCCGATAAAGGCACCTACCACAACCAGGACAATGCCCACCAGCTTACCGGTCGCGGAAATCGCGCTTCCCGGGAAGATAATGAACAGCAGTCCGATCACGATCATGACAATCGGCATGACCAGTGCCTTCCCTTCCTTCTGAAAATAATCCTGAATTTTACCCTTCATACCTCGCACTCCTTATACATTTATTCAAGATAAGAAACCTTATCCTGTTACCGGTACACCGAAAATGAAATAACCGGGGTTAATTATTTATCGGTGTACTTAATTCTCCTAATAATTCGTTCTGCGGCATGTCCGTCACAGGCAGACATATATTTTTCCGTAACACATTTCAGTGTCTCCGGCGGGGTCTTCCATTCGCCGCACTGCATGATCCGTATCATTTCCTCCGGCGTTTCGGCAAACCCACAGGGAAGCGCGGCCGGATCCAGATAAAAGCCCCTGTCTTTCCGGTACATCTCGATATCCGGACAGAAAAACAGCACCGAAATCCCCATCAGCATGGCATCATAGGCCACTGAGGAGTAATCTGTTATGAGAAGATCCGCGACCGGTAGAAGCTCTTCCGTTTCAAGGGCCATCTCCCGTTCGGGATACAGACTCCGGGTAAGGGGATGCGGTGAAAAAACAAATGCCCATTCCTCTTTCAGCGCCTCTGCCGCCTGCCTTGCACCGTCTCTGCCTTTCGAATCCGGATGCGTCGCATGTCCCGAAAAGGACGGTGCATACACTGCCACCTTTTTCCCCTCGGTTTCGGGATGCTCTGCATAAAACCGTTCCCGCAGGCGATCTTTCCACTTGGACGAAAAATATCGATCCGTACGGGGAAGTCCGAGCGCCTCCGCCGTTCCCGGCCGAAGCCCCAGCGCCTTTTCCCAGACATGTTCCAAGCTGGGTGCACTGACCGTGACCAGATCATAGTTATCCGTAAATCCCGCAGGAAGTCCGGAAAGATCCTCCGCCGTGTCATATCCCATCTTCTTCAGAAGACCGCCGCTGTGCCAAAGCTGGATCACCGTGGTCTCCTTCCGTTTCCGGCAGGAAGATACCGGCAAAAAATAACTGTCCAAAAAGAGGAACCGGCAGGATGCATAGGCCCGGATAAACCGTTTCAGGTATTTCCAGAGGGCATCCGGCCGCATATCGTCC
>CACYDN010000098.1 GCA_902773185.1 uncultured Lachnospiraceae bacterium
CTATCTTTTTCATTTTCATTTTCCAGATCACTGCCCAACTTCAGGCGATCTCTGGCATCTCCACAAAATGCTATGGAACAATGAAGTTCATAAAGCATCCAGTATTTGTCGAGCAGGCTTTCCTGTGCATGGAATTTCTCCAAAAATCTTTTTTTCCAGGCTTCCCGATCTGTATAGATTAATAAATCCTCTTTCTTTGGCATCGCTTGAATCTCCTTCCCGAGACAGATTTTTTCGAATTTGGGGTATATCTTCTGTATACCTGCAGTTATCACAAATATATCAGAAAAAGCGCAACAAACGCGCAACAAATGAATTGAGAATCGAGTAGGGAGGATTTAATCCCCCTACTCGATGTTGTGGCCTCGTCAAACAGGATACCACATAAATGTGTATCCTGATGACTCGCCTTCGCACAAAAAAACAGCAACGGGCTCATGGCCCGCTGCCGTTTTCAGAAAACGCCGGAATCAACTGTATTCCTGTGATATTCCCGTCCTTATTTCACTTCGCCGGAAATGAGCCATGGGGATGGCTGTGTCACAAATACACTGTTTTTGTCCGTCTTGCTGATGGTGATCTGTGTCACCTCCATATCTTGGATATTGAACTTCTCAAAGATCTGTTTAATACCGGAAAGAACATCCAGTTCAAGTGTATAGATTACAAATTGCATCTTCGGATTTTTCTTCAGCAGTCTTTCAATATCCTTCTCCAGATATTTTGTTGCCACAATGAAGGAAAGCCGCGGAGTCTCAATTTTTTCAAGAGATTCATCCGAAAGATCGGGAATCACGGTTACATTGTGCAGGCCGAACTTGCTGATATTTTCCTCCATGGTCCGAAGGTCCTGCTGGTTCGGTTCTACTGCGATGATATTTCCCTCACTGGCAATGATCGCCGACTCGATTACAATGGTCTCACCGCTCACAATGGCAATGGTATCGTGAGAATCTACGCCGAGGATACTCATAATAACTGCACGGATTTCATTTCCAACGTATTTTACCGTTCCCTTGCTGAAGAACTCGTTCTTCATACCGATCCGGTAGGATTCGCGGGTATTCTCGTTAAACACGAAAAATACGGAAGGCACGGAGATCTTCAGATTTACAAAATCGACAACCTTCGCCTTTTTGATGTTGTCGTTCGGCATCAGGCCCTGGGCGAACCAGACATCGTAATCGCCGAGTCCCTTCTCCCAAAGCTCATAGAAGATATTCTCATGGCTCTGATCCACAAAGATCATGACCCTTTTATGGGTTTCGATCGTGGGGATCACATTTTTCTCCTTGCCACAGATATTCACCAGTTTGATCTTTTCCGGGCTGGTGTTCATGTAATCGGAGAAATAAGCTGTCCACTGCAGCATCTCCTTATTCGTATACGCGGTTCTTGCTTCTCCCATGATCAATCCTCCTCATCTTTCGCATTTTCTTCCTCTGCCTCGCTAAGAGCTTCCTTTCGTCTGAGGTTTTCCTCTTCCTCCTCCAGCTCATGCTCCAAACGTTGCAGCTCATTTTTCTTTTGTTCGATTTCTTCCTTTTCCAGTTCTATTTCACGCCGCATCCGGCTCTCCTGCTGCTTTCTGGCCCGCTTCTTTCTCTGCTTGGCCGTCAGCCGCTTCTTTTCTTTCGTCCGTATGGCGTTTCCGTCTTCATCAAAGCCTCTTAGCGTGATGAAGTCATCCATGTTGTTTTCGAGTCCCCGCTTTTTGAGACCGTTTTTGATAAAGATCGTCATCAGCGTATAGATGCAGGCGAAGGCCGGCACGCCGACGATCATACCGATAAAGCCGAACATGTTTCCGCCCACCAGGATGGCAAAAAGTACCCAGAGACCGGAAAGGCCTGTCGAATCACCGAGGATCAGCGGACCAATCACATTACCATCCAGCTGCTGCAGGACGATAATGAAAATCACAAAGACCAGGCACATCTTCGGTTCATCCACCAGAATCAGGAACGCACTGGGGATGGCTCCGATGAAGGGTCCAAAGAACGGAATGATGTTCGTCACACCGATGATAACACTGACCAGCATGGTATACGGCATGGATACGATGCTGCAGAAAATGTAGCAGAGGATACCGATGATGATGGAATCCACAATCTTGCCGTTGATAAAGCCGCCGAAAATACCGTTGATATAATCGAGAGCGTTCAGGATTTTTGTACCGCGCTTCTTATTAAAGCAGGTAAAGACGAGTTTCTTTCCCTGTGCGGACAGTTCGTCCTTGCTGCCAAGGATGTACACTGCCACGATGATACCGATGATAAAATCCAGGATGAACCGGATCCCGCCGATGATTCCGGATGAAATTGTGGATATAATGGTATCCATGTTCGGCAGAAGTTTATTCTGCAGAACATCGCTGAGGCTCATCTCCATATTGGAGAGCGAATTGCCCACGAGCTTATCGAATTCCGGATTGTTCTTGAATACCTTGGCTACCCAGGCTTTTGCTGTCTTAAAGTAGTCAGGCACCTTTTCATAAAGCTGTACGACGCTGTCCCGAAGCTGCGGGATCAGTGTGGCAAAAAAGCCGAACAGCATCAACAGAAATAAGCCGATCGTAATAAAAACGCTGATGATCACCGATGCCCGGTACAGTTTCTTTTCGCTGATGTTTTTAAATATTATCTTCAGTGCCTTCAATACTCCCGACTTGATCATGTTCATGATCGGGGTCAGGAGGTACGCGATGACGCAGCCGATGAGAATCGGCGACAGCGCACTGAAAAACCGGCCAAGAA
>CACYDN010000099.1 GCA_902773185.1 uncultured Lachnospiraceae bacterium
TATTTATATGTACACAGGTATAACCTCGGCGGCAGGAGATTCCTCCAATATCGGGGTGGTCCTGGCAAATGAGCGGACCTGTGAGATTAAATTCTACGAGATTGCCGGCGCGGATGAACATTCTGCTATGGAGGCCGCCGAGGACGAGGTGCAGCAGTACGGATACGATGCATCCTTCCCGTCTCTCATCAATGTAAACGGTGAGCCGACCTACATCATGGTGCTGAAGGATAACAACAACATCGTGAAGGAATATGCCATGGTCAACCTCGCGAATTACTATAAGGTAGTCGTAGCGGATACCCAGCAGGAAGCGTTCTCGGAGTATATTACGCTCTTAGGAATTGATGAACCCTCCGGTGAGGAAGAAACGGATGTAACCTACACCGAAAAGAAGATCACGGTGAAATCGGTACAGTTCATTGTCGTGGAAGGGAATACGGTGGTTTACATCACTTCATCGGATGGTGTGATCTATAAATGTGCGTTCAGCGAAGATTTGCTGAAGCTTGCGGAGGGAGATCCACTTACCGTCAGCTACAATGAAAAATTTGAAGGAAGCGATGTCATCTCGCTGCATGAATGGAAGATGCAATAGAAAAAGGAGAGGGGTATGCAGGAAACCAGACCGTTTGTGGATTGGGAAACCATGAACCGCTTTATGATCGATGCATTCTCCGGCTATGGTGTGCCGAGAGAGGATGCGGCTATCTGTGCGGATGTGTTGCTTGAGTCAGACAGGCGCGGTATTGAGAGCCACGGCTGCAACCGGTTTAAACCGATTTATATTGACCGGATCGTGAAGGGAACCCTTCTGCCGGTGACAAATTTGGAAATCGTGAAGGAAACGCCGACCACGGTCGTTATGGATGCGCATGATGGAATGGGCATGGTGGCCAGCTACCATATGATGCGCAGGCTCATTGAAAAGGCAAAGCAATACGGCATGGCGGGCGGTGCCATCCGGAATTCCACCCATTACGGCATTGCCGGATACTGGTCCGGGATGGCGGCAAAGGAGGGCATGATCGGTATGACCGGAACGAATGCCCGGCCGTCCATTGCGCCGACCTTCGGTGTGGAAAATATGATGGGAACGAATCCGCTGACCTTTTCCCTTCCGACAGATGAGGAATTTCCGTTCTGTCTGGACTGTGCGACTTCCATCGTGCAGCGCGGCAGGATCGAGTATTATGCCAGAGAAGGGAAACCGACCCCTGCCGGTACGGTGATCTCTGAAAATGGCGAGGCCATGACCGACAGTGCCGAAATTTTGAAGGCACTTGTGGATGGAACCGCGGCGCTGGCGCCCCTTGGCGGAATCGGCGAGGAGCTGGCCGGTTATAAGGGGTATGGATATGCGGCAGTCGTTGAAATCCTGTCCGCGGCACTTTCCGGCGGACAGTTCATGAAGGCTCTCTGCGGTGTGGACGCAGAGGGAAAACCGTCCATGTACCACCTTGGTCATTTCTTCTTTGTGGTCGATCCCGATGCCTTTGTCGGCCGGGAAGAGTTCAAAAAGATTGCCGGCGATATCTGCCGGGCGCTCCGGGCTTCGAAGAAGGCACCCGGACAGGAACGAATCTATACGGCGGGCGAAAAGGAATATATAACCTGGCTCTTCCGGAAGGATAAAGGCGTTCCGGTCGGAGAGGGCGTGCAGAAGGACATCATTACCGTAAGGGATGCGCTGGGCCTGAATTATCATTTTGATTTTGAAAATAAATGACGGTATCAAAAAAAAAGCTTTTATTCAGGATTTTTATACAGGTTTTTCCGTAAAATAATCCGTAAAACATATTTTTTTCATTATCGTATAGTAGACGTGAGACCGGTAAATAGGATATAGTAGACGTATGGGATTTGATGGAGTATCATTTTGTTTTGACTGGGAGGTCCGGCTGATCGAATTTCTGCAGGACCACATGGGCAGTATACTGACGTGGGCCGCAAAGATTGCCACACTCTTCGGTGAGGAAGTGGTGATGATCGCCCTCCTCGGATTTCTGTATTGGTGTTTTGATAAAGAACTGGCTAAGCGTATGGGACTGGGTATGGTGATCGGTATTGTTGTGGCGCCGGTCTTCAAAAACCTTATGCACAGAAATCGCCCCTATATCGATCATGATAAGATCAAGTGTTTAAAAACACCGTATAAGGGGGATCCTTACGATGTTGTGACCCAGGGATATTCCTTTCCCAGCGGGCATTCGGTGAATTCCACTGTTATGTACGGCGGCATCTTCTTCGGAAACAGAAGGAAATGGGTGAACTTTTTGGGATTTCTGCTTCCGTTTCTGATCGGTGTATCCCGGTTTGCACTCGGTGTGCATTATCCGACGGATGTAATGGCCGGCTGGATGATCGGACTTATCATTCTGGGAGTCCTTCACCTGCTTCGGAAATGCGTAAAGACACAGTGGAAGCTTCACCTTGGTATTTTTGTTCTGGCGTGCATGGGACTTTTCTTCTGCAGGACGGCGGATTATTTCACCGGCCTCGGGGTAATGGCCGGGTTCTTCCTGGCAGTCCCCTTTGAAGAGAAATTTGTCCGTTTTGAAAATACCCGGAAGGTTTGGAAATGGATGGTCCGTCTTGTGCTTGGGTTTGCCCTGTACTTCGGAGTCAACATGCTTCTGAAGCTGCCGTTTTCCGAGAGCTTCCTTGATTCCACGAAGCTGCTCGCCTTTCTGGTACGGTTTGTCCGTTATCTGATCGTGACATTCCTGCTGCTGGGGGTATATCCGATGGTTTTTCGTAGAGAGAAGATGTGATTTTATATAAATATATATTTGATTAGATAATAAAGTAAAACCGAGGAAGATTCGGAGAAAGGAAGGAATATGAGGGAACTCGATATTGAGGCGAAAACTGATAATCTTGCCCAGGTCCTGCAGTTCGTGGACGAAGAGCTGGAAAAAGCCGGCTGTCCCATGAAAGCCATGATGCAGATTGATGTTGCCGTGGAAGAGATTTTCGTGAATATCGCCTGCTACGCCTACAACCCGGAAACGGGGCCGGCAACGATCCGAACGGAGGTTACCAAGGAACCGCTTTCAGTGATCCTGACGTTTCTTGATCACGGGGTTCCGTACGATCCGCTCAAGAAGGATGATCCGGATATCACACTGTCTGCAGAAGAAAGGCAGATCGGTGGGCTGGGTATTTTCCTGGTGAAAAAGAGTATGGATGAAATCTATTATGAATATAAGGATGGCCAGAATATCCTGACCATTAAGAAAAATATTTAGTTGAATCCATTTCAACTTGAAATGCCTTCGCAAAGAGGGCAAAGAAAAAATGAAAATAATATTTAGTTATTCAGGAGGAGAGTAACATGCTGAATATCCGTATCGATAAGAATGATGGTAAAATGAACATTGCGCTTGAGGGCCGTCTGGATACCACGACAGCCCCTGAGCTCGAGAAGAAACTGAAGGGAGAAATGGGAGATGTAACGGATCTTATCGTTGATCTTGCCGAGCTTTCCTATATTTCCAGTGCCGGCCTCCGGCTTCTGCTTTCCGCACAGAAGACAATGAATAAGCAGGGCTCGATGGTGGTACGGAATGTATCGGAAGAGGTTAATGAAATCTTCGAGATGACCGGTTTCTCCGATATCCTTACCATTGAATAAGACGGACAGATGACCGAAGGCTTTCTTTGCGTGGCCTTCGGTTCTGTTTCGTGTTTTTTCTTGAGGTTACTGCATGAAAAAAATATTTGGTATCTCTTTTGGCGGCGTAGAGCATAAGATCCTGAATCTTGTGATCTTTACGGTGATCATTGTTTCTTCCGTGTTTTCAGTCATTGCATATGTGCATAACCGGAGACTGCAGGAGCTGGTGGCGAAATCCAACCGCGAACAGAAGGAATCGATCACCAGACTGTCCAGTGAAACAATTGATAATATAGTCAGGAATGGCACGGCAAGCAATACGGCGCTTTATGCTTACATTGTGGATGATGCTTTCCACGATGTGAAGAATCAGGTGGCCATGCTGGGGAAATATGCACAGAATCTTCTTTCTCATCCGGGTGATTTCAAAGGGAAAGATGTGCAGCTGCCGGCCAAAAGTTCGAACGGAGAAATCTCTATTCAACTGATTCCGACAAAGGGAATGGATATTTCCGGCCAGGAAGTGCAGCAGAAGATCAGCCTCATTGGATCCATGGACGATATGATGACCACGCTGTACGGCTTTGAAATGGTCAGCTCCTGTTTTGTGGCGTTGCCGGAGGGTGCACTCATCCTGGCGGATGATGATCCGGCCGGAAAGTACGATGAAAACGGCGAGCTTTGTGATTTTGTTCTGACATCCCGCCCGTGGTATGATGGAGCTGTGGATTCGGATGATGTATATTTTTCCGATATATCCATCGATACTTTTTCCGGAAGTGTAACGGTTGTCTGTGCCGTGCCGGTTTTTGTAAATGGCAAGCTGGCGGCAATCTGCGGTGTGGATGTTTTTCTGAATGATATGAATGCTTTTATTCAGTCATCCAAGCAGGAATCCGGATTTCTTTGTATGGTCAATGGAGACGGGCATGTCATTTTTGCGCCGGAAGGACAGGATATCTTTGTGCCGAAGACGGAAGAAGAGGCAGAAGGTATTACAAAATCCAATAATGAGAATCTGGCCACTTTCGTGAAGGATGCCCTGCAGGAAAAGACGGGAATCCGGGAAATTCGCGTAGATAATCGTATTTATTATATGATGGGTGCCCCCATGAAAACGGTCGGTTGGGCAATGGTATCCGTTGTTGAAAAGGATGTTGCTCTTCGGGCTTCCACAATGATGGAAGACTCTTATAACAAGATCAGCGAAAGCATTGCGAAAGAATATAATGACAGCCTGAAGAGTGCAAAAAGGATGCAGATCATCCTTTTCGTCTGCACACTTCTGCTTCTTACGGCACTGACCGTATTGATCGGCAAACGAATCGTAAATCCGCTGAATGGTATTACAAAGCGGATTGCCGAACTGAAGGAAACAAAAGAACAGTTTGTAATGAAGGATGAATTCCGGACCGGTGACGAAATCGAAATCCTGGCGGAATCCTTTGCGGATATATCGGCCAGGACGGCGCTGTATATTGAAGAGGTAAAACGGATCACCGGCGAACGCGAGAGGATGGAAGCGGAGCTCAGTATGGCAACGACCATCCAGGCAAGTCAGGTGCCGCATCTCTTCCCGGCATTCCCGGATCGGAAGGATTTTGATATTTATGCAACCATGACACCGGCGAAACAGGTCGGCGGTGATTTCTATGATTTCTTCCTGCTGGATGACGACCACATTGCTCTCGTAATGGCGGATGTCAGCGGCAAGGGTGTTCCGGCGGCGCTCTTTATGATGGTATCCAAAATTTTGATCCGGAACCGTCTGCAGAGCGGTGATACCCCGTCCCAGGCGCTGGCCAATGTAAATACCCAGCTTCTGGAGGGAAATGATACAGCAATGTTTGTTACGGTTTGGCTTGCCGTATTGGAGATTTCCACCGGTAAGGGAGTAGCGGCCAATGCGGGACATGAGCATCCGGTAATCTGTCGGAATAACGGAACGTATGAGCTGGTAGAGTACAGGCATTCACCGGCAGTTGCGACCTTCGAAGGAATCAACTTCCGCCAGCATGACTTCCGGCTGTATCCCGGCGACAGGATTTTTGTCTATACCGATGGTGTGCCGGAGGCTACAAACGATGTGGATGAGCTGTTCGGAACGGACAGAATGCTGGAAGCACTCAATAAGAAGCCGGACGGAAATCCGATGGAGGTTATCGAAAATGTACAGGCCGGCATTAATGAGTTTGTAAACGGCGCCGAGCAGTTCGATGATATTACGATGCTGAGCTTCCAGTATATAGGGCCTGAGAAATCATGAAATTTTGTTCTCGGCTCCGTAAACATTAAAATAATTAATTGTAAACAAATTTCAGATTCCTGGGTTGACAATTCGCGAGAGTGAAGTATAATAAGTCAGGTGAGGCTGCTCACCTGACTTATTTTGTGCGAAGGCGAGTCATCAGGATACACATTTATGTGATATCCTGTTTGACGAGCCCGCATCATTGAGCAAGCTTGCTTGCGAAATGGA
>CACYDN010000100.1 GCA_902773185.1 uncultured Lachnospiraceae bacterium
CCTCAAAACGACAGTCTTTGGGAAGTCTCACTGCCTGACTTCCGCCATTATTGAAGATTTTTGCCGTTTCCATGCCACCACCTCCTTATATATACATCAGTATATACTTTTTGCGAATCTAATGCAAGCGGCAAAAGTTGGCTCTGTTTTATCTACATTCTACCAGATAAAACACGCTATAACACACTTTTGCACTGAGTTGACTTGTCAGGTCGTTGAATTTCCTTTTTCGCACAGTTTTATTGCATTTTGGCGGTTTCAGTGACGTGAGAGTGCAGTTCGGGGACAGGAAATCGTCATAAACGTACATTCCGGTGACTCTCCTTCACTAAAAAATCCCGCAAGGGCCGTAATTCTTTCCGGCTTTGCGGGATTTTTCTGAATATTCAATTTGTGGATGAGTCATTCCGGAAACAACATAATTGACGTACACTCCAAAAACGACTAATCATATCAATTCAAAACAACCACATAACCGCAAGGTCATGTCGCATCCGGGTCGGAATAGAAGCCCTCGTCCAGACCGGTCTCGGGCATCAGCTCTCTGGAAATCTTCGTCAGAATCCGGCTGAAAAACTCATATTCTTCGTCCGTCAGACTGCCCCGGAGCCGCTCATCCACGATATCCAGATAGCGTTCATTCAGATTCCAGTACTTATAAAAGCGGTCGGTCACCTCGAGATAATACTCGCGCTTGTCGCGCCTCGACTGAATCTTCCGGATGTACCCCTTCTTCACAAGGCTGTTCACCTTGTAAGTGGCATTCGGGGAGGATATTCTAAGGTAATTCGCAAATTCATTGATGGTGGGGCTTCCCAGCGCATAAATTGTCTCTACACAATAAACTTCCACGGTAGAGAGCGACATTTCGCGGTTTTTGATCCGGGAGAAAACATCCCGGTAGTAATGCACCCTGAATTTGGCAAATACATCAGAAAGCGGTGTACTCATGCATTCTCACCTTCTCCGATTGCAAAGGAAATCTCGGCGGAAGCTGCAACCTTTCCGTCTACGGTAGCTGTGGCTTTTCCGAAGCCTACGGGGCCCTTCTGGGCAGTGATCTCACACCGGAGATGCAGCACATCTCCCGGCTTTACCTGCTTCCGGAAACGGGCATTCTTGATGCCGCCGAAGAAAGCAATCTTACCCTTGTTCTCCTCTTTCGAGAGGATGGCCACGGCGCCTGTCTGCGCCAGCGCCTCGATGATCAGCACGCCGGGCATTACATGGCACTCCGGAAAGTGGCCTACGAAAAACGGTTCATTTACGGTTACACATTTAATGCCCTCGGCCCATACACCGGGTTCAAAATCGACGATGCGGTCAACCAGCTGCATCGGCGGCCGGTGCGGCAGAATTTTCTGAATCTGGTTGGAATCTAACTCCATCTTAATGTCCTCCTGTTAAGATATCAGTCTTCGAACTTCTTCAGGCAGATGGCCGCATTGTGGCCGCCGAAGCCCAGAGAATTGGAAAGCGCCGCACGGATCGGCTTCTCACGTCCCTCGTTAGGAACAATATCCAGATCGCACTCCGGATCCGGCACCTTATAGTTGATGGTTGCCGGAACGAAGCCGTTCTGCAGTGCCAGAGTTGTGATGATTGCCTCCACAGCGCTGGCTGCACCGAGCAGATGGCCAGTCATGGACTTGGTGGAGCTCACCATGAGCCGCTTTGCATCCTCGCCGAAGAGGAGTTTGATTGCCTTAGTCTCACCGGAATCATTCAGGTGAGTGGATGTGCCGTGTGCGTTGATATAATCGATATCGTCTGTCGTCAGGCCGCCGTCCTCAATGGCCTCCTTCATGCAGCGGGCCGCAGCCTCGCCTGCCGGATCCGGTGCGGTGATATGATAGGCATCGCATGTTGCACCGTAGCCAACGATCTCGCCATAGATTTTTGCGCCGCGAGCCTTTGCATGCTCGAGTTCTTCCAGGATCAGGATGGCAGCACCCTCAGCCATAACAAATCCGCCACGCTCTGCATCGAAAGGAATGGATGCACGATTCGGATCCTGTGAGGTGGAAAGTGCCTGCATTACCGTAAAGCCGCCAAGACCGAGCTCGCAGATGCAGCCTTCCGCACCGCCGCAGAGCATAACATCCTGGTAACCGTCGCGGATGCGATGGAAGGATTCCCCAATGGAGTTGTTTCCGCTGGCGCAAGCCGTTACAATGCCTTCGCAAACGCCCTTGAAACCGCTGTGGATAGCAATCTCGCCGGCACACATATTCGAAATGGACTTCGGAATGAAGAACGGAGAAATCTTCTCAAATCCTCTCTGCTCGCCGCGGGTATGCTCCTCGGAGATGGTCTTCAGGCCGCCGATTCCGCTGGATACAATGGTTCCGCAACGGTAAGCATCCTCTTTCTCCATGTCGATACCACTGTCAGCAAGCGCTTCCTTCGCAGCGATGATACCGAACTGGGTGTAACGGTCCATCTTGCGGGCTTCCTTCTTGTCCAGATAGTTCTCTACCGCATAATCCTTCACCTCGCCGGCAACCTGAACCTTATAGCCGGTGACATCGATCTGCTTAATGAAATCAATTCCGCATTTTCCCTCTTTGACACTCTCCCAGGTTTCCTGGATATTGTGGCCGATGGGGTTGATGGTCCCCATGCCTGTGATCACGACTCTTCTTTTCATAGTTTGTCCTTTCTATAATTAGGTGGAGCGGGTCCCCTCCCTGCTTCGCGGGTACCCTCCCTGCCTACTATGGTGCCGTTTCTTTGCTTCGCAAAGCACCGCAATCCCTGCTTCGCAGGTCTTGGCTGCGTTTCGCTTCGCTCACGCCGCGCATCCTCACTTCGTTCGGACATGGAGCCCTCCCCGCTTCGCGGGTCCCCTCCCTGCCTATGGCGCAAATCCCGCTTCGCGGTATTTCACCGGCTTTGCCGGTGGTCCTGCTTCGCTTCGCTCGCATGACGCGTCCTCACTTCGTTCGGACATGGAGCCCTCCCCGCTTCGCGGGTCCCCTCCCTGCCTACTATACCCTCATACCCCCGGCGACTTCGATGACCTGGCCGGTGACGTAGGCTGCCTCATCGGAAGCGAGGAAGCATACAACCTTTGCTACATCCTCCGGCTGGCCGGGACGGCCGAGCGCAATGGACTTCACCATCTCTTCCTTTACTGCATCCGGAAGAACCTTTGTCATATCCGTCTCAATGAATCCGGGTGCAACCGCATTGCAGGTGATACCCCTGCTGCCAAGCTCCTTCGCAACGGACTTGGTCATGCCGATCACACCGGCCTTGCTGGCGGAATAGTTCACCTGACCGGCATTGCCATATACGCCGACAACGCTGGAAATGTTCACGATACGGCCATAGCGCTTCTTCATCATGGGACGCGCCGCAGCCTTCATCATATTATAGGTGCCCTTGAGATTCGTAGCGATGACCAGGTCGAATTCCTCTTCCTTCATCTTCATGAGAAGGTTATCCCTTGTCACACCGGCATTGTTTACGAGGATATCCACGCCGCCGAAGGCTTCCTCTGCCTTCTTGAAAAGCTCCTCACAATCCGTAAGAAGTGTTACATTCGCCTGAAAAGCAGCCGCCTTCACGCCTTTTTCCTCACACAGCCGAACGGTTTCCTCGGTAGCCTCATTCACTACGATATCGCATGTAACAATATTGGCGCCCTCCTCGGCAAGCTTCAAACAGATTGCCCTGCCGATTCCGCGGCTTCCGCCTGTTACAAGTGCAGTCTTTCCCTCTAAAACCATGTACTATTCCCTCCATAATTATCTTTTCATTGAAAAACTTATTTCATCATTTCCTTCAGCTTATCCAGGTCTTCCACCTTATCGATTGCGATGCAGGGGACGTCCGGCGTGGTCTTTGCCACAAACTTGGAAAGCGTATTGCCGGGGCCGATCTCCACAAAGAGCTCGACGCCCATATCCTTCATCACGCGAAGGGTATCTTCGAAGTAAACGCTCTTTTGTACCTGCTGTTCGAGAAGTTCGGGGATGGATTCCTCCGCCGTCTTCTCCCTGCCGATGGCATTGAAGATGACCGGAATCTGCATTTCGCCGAAGCTTTCCGTTTGGAATCTTTCGCGAAGAGCATCCCCTGCCGGCTTCATCAGAGAAGTATGGAACGGTCCGCTGACCTTTACGGGAAGACAGCGCTTTGCGCCAAGCTCCTTCAGAACCTCCGCAGCTCTGTCGACGGCTGCCGCATCGCCGGATACCGTAATCTGGCCGGGGCAGTTGAAATTGGCCGGTTCTGCTATGAGTCCGCTTCCTTCCATTTCCTGCATGACCCTTGCCGTTCCTTCAAAAACCTTTTCCCGGTCCAGACCCAGAACAGCGATCATCTTAGTTTCATGGCCCTCAGCAGCCTTCTGCATCACCTCGCCGCGGAAACCAATGAGCGGTACCACGGTTTCCTCGGAAAGCACGCCCGCTGCGTAAAGAGCGGAATACTCACCAAGGGAAAGGCCGGCAGCCACATCCGGTGCGATGCCCATCTCTGCCAGAACCTTTGTCAGACCGACAGCAAATGCCACCATACAGGGCTGGGTATATTTTGTTTCATTCAGTGTCTCCGCCGGACCTTCGAAGCAGACCTTCTTTACATCAAAATCCGCTTTTACGTTGTCCATTGTTTCCCGGAATACCGGGAATGCATCGTAAAAATCCTGACCCATGCCGACATGCTGGCTGCCCTGTCCGGCATACAGAAATCCTATTTTCATGTTGTCCTCTTTTCTTATTTACCTGTTACAAACAATTTCTGATTCAACATTCTTTTTTGCTCTTCATTTTCCCTAAATCACATCAGAAAAAAACGAAATGTATTTAAAACTCAACCCGGCTCATCGCCTCAAGTACCTTCCGGCCGTCACCGATCATTTCTTCCAGAATCGCGCGGATCGGACGGATTTCCTTCAGCTGGCCGCAAACCTGACCTGCCATCACGGAACCGTTCTTCATATCACCGTCCAGAACTGCCTTCCGAAGGCCGCCCAGCGTGATCTTTTCCAGTTCATCCCGGGATGCTGCCTGCGCCTCAAGCTTCAGGTACTCTCTTGCCATCGCATTCTTGATGATCCGCACCGGCGCATTGAGACTTCTGCCGGTTACAGTCGTGCTGTTGTCCTTGGATTTGATGAGTTCCAGCTTATAATTCTCATGAATCGGACATTCCTCACTTACAAGAAGGCAGGTTCCCACCTGCACACCGCAGGCGCCCAGGCAAAGTGCTGCCGCGAACTGTCTGCCGTCGGCAATACCGCCGGCTGCAATGACCGGAATCTCTACACTATCAATAATCTGCGGGGTGAGCGCCATGGTTGTCATATCACCGACATGGCCGCCGCTTTCGCCACCCTCAGCGATCACGGCATCCGCGCCCTGCTTTTCCACACGTCTTGCCAGTGCACTGCTGGCTACAACGGGGATGACCTTCGCGCCGGCTTCTTTCCACATTTCCATGTATTTTCCGGGCGTACCCGCACCGGTCGTGATGACCGGAATCTTTTCCTTCACCAGAAGATCTGCAATGTTATCCGCATCCGGATTGAGCAGCATCAGGTTCACACCGAAGGGCTTATCCGTTGCCTCTCTGGCATCCCGGATTTCCTGCTCCACGCGCGCCGCATCCCAGCCGCCGGAACCAATCAGTCCCAGTGCACCGGCATTGGATACCGCTGCCGCAAATTTACCGGTTGCAATGTTGGCCATACCGCCCTGGATCACAGGGAATTCGACCCCCAGCATTTCATTCAGCATTATCATTTTGTTCGCCTTTTCCTTTCGCAGATTCTACAGTACCCGCTTATCAATATGACGGAATTTCTCGTACCGCATCTTCGCCAGATCCGTGCCCGAAACACCTCTGAGCTTTTTCAGAGTCCGGAGAATCACCTCATCAATCTCGCGGTAAACCATCTCCGGATCATGATGTGCGCCGCCGGCCGGCTCCGGAATGATGCCGTCGATCACACCATACTCCAGAAGGTCCTGTGCCGTAAGCCGCATCAGTTCAGCCGCTTCCGCCGCCCTGCTGGCATCCTTCCAAAGGATGGAAGCAAAGCCTTCGGGAGAAAGCACCGAATAGACCGCATTTTCCAGCATAAACACCGCATTGGCCACACCGATTGCCAGAGCCCCTCCACTGGAGCCCTCACCGGTTACAATGGAAATGACCGGCACCCGGAGTGCGCTCATCTCCGCCAGATTCCGGGAGATGGCATTCATCTGACCGTGTGCTTCCGCATCGAGTCCCGGATACGCACCGGGTGTATCAATAAATGTAATGATCGGCCGGCCGAACTTTTCGGCCTGTTTCATAAGCCGGAGTGCCTTCCGGTACCCCTCGGGCTCCGGCATGCCGAAATTGTATTCAATATTTTCTACCACATCCCTGCCCTTCCGGTGTCCCAGAACCGTGACCGGTTCCCCGTGGAAGGTGGCGATACCGCCGTAGATGCTCTTATCCTCCTTGCTCAGAAGGTCGCCCCGCTGAACAAAAAGATCCTTAAAAAGTGCATTAAAGTAATCATCTACCTTGGGACGCTTTTTATGTCTTGCCAGATAAACCTTTTCATGAGCGGAAAGGTTAGAAGCTTCCTCTGCCAGGGCCTCATACTGCTCCTGAAGCTCGTGGAGACGGTCAAAATCCATCTCGCTCCCGGCACTTTTCAGCTCCTCCATTTCCTGATCCAGAGCCGTCAGTTTTTTGTCAATTTCCTGAATCATACTGCCCGTCTCCTTTTCTCATGAAGTCTGAGGATATGTGCGATCTCACCCCGAAGCTCATTCCGCGGGATTACAGCATCCACAAAACCATGTTCCTCCAGATACTCAGCCCGCTGAAAACCAAGCGGCAGCTTTTCTCCGATGGTCTGTTCGATGACCCTTGGACCGGCAAAGCCGATGAGTGCTCCCGGTTCCGCGATCGTAATATCGGCAAGTGTGGCAAAGCTTGCGCTGACGCCGCCCGTTGTGGGGTGGGTCAGACAGGATATATACAGTCCGCCGTGATCATGGAACCGCTTTGCCGCAGCCGATGTTTTTGCCATCTGCATCAGGGAAAGGATTCCCTCCTGCATTCTGGCCCCGCCGCTGGCCGTAAAAATAATGATCGGCAGCCCCATCTTGTCGGCCACCTCAAAGGAACGGGTGATGATCTCACCTACCTGGATGCCCATGCTGCCCATCATAAATTCGCTTCCCATGACACAGGCCACCACGCGGTGACCCTCGACCTCGCATACACCGGCAAGGACTGCCTCGGAAAGGCCTGTTTTATTTCTCAGACCTTCAATTTTCTCTTCATAACCCGGATAATCCAAAGGATTGGCATCCGTAAGATCCAGCTTCAGCCTGCGGAAGGTTCCCGGATCTGCCAGATTCTTCATCCGCCGGATGGCAGAAACCTTGGCATGCTTGCCGCAGTACGGACAAACCAGGAGATTCTTCTTTGCCTCGGAAAGGGGCAGTTCAGAATTACAACCGGAGCAGAGAAAGTTTTCCGCCTTCTCCGGCTCCGGTCTAATCTCCTTTGCAGCTTCCTCTTTTTCTTCCTTTTCGGAAACAAAATAGGATTCTTCGCTGACAGCCGTTTCTTCTGTTATCCGACTTTCTTTTGTTCGTATACCGAACAGCTTCATAAGTCGCCTCCGAAAGAAACTATTGAATGAAACGTATTATTTGTTAGCCTCTACGTAGTCAATCAGATCCTGTACGGTCTTGATCTTCGGAAGATCTTCATCGGAAATTGTAACACCGAGAGCTTCCTCAACAGCCATACCCAGCTCAACAGCATCCAGAGAATCCGCACCCAGATCATCTGTCAGGGATGCCTCCGGAACTACCTTATCCGCATCGCAGCCAAGTGTGTCAACAATTACTTCCTTGATTTCCTCAAACATGTCCTTTTCTCCTTTTTTCTCAAAAAAGTTGTTTTTCCGGTTGCCTGGTATGGTGAATTCAGGTCGCCGGGAGTGCCGGTAAAAAATACTTAAAATTTTTTAACCATTTCTCATTATATTCATTTTACCGAGTCTGTCAACAAGTTTTTACATCTGTTGTGACATATGTCAGATGAACTTAAAACAAATGCCATTTTTCTGCTATCTGCCTTATATTTTTCTTTGCTTTGGCTCTTGACAGAAGGAAATCTTCCCTATAATATGGTGGATGTGTGAATGTAGTTTTGAAAACTACATTGATTCCGGAAAATGAAAGCAGAGGTTTGTATGGAAAACAAATTCATGCCTGAAGAAGGTATTGCCGGAAAGTATGTTTCTACGGTAAAAACACCGGAGGGATATCTCTCCGCCATCAAATTTCATAATGACGATCATTTCAACTTTGCCTACGATGTAGTGGATGTTCTGGCAGAGAAATGCCCGGATAAAACGGCCATGCTGCATATCAGCCGCGATGGAAAAGAGCGACGCTTCACCTTTCAGGATATGATGCTTTACACCAACCGCACCGCCAACTATTTCAGCTACATCGGCATCAAAAAAGGCGACCGCGTCATGCTGGTGCTGAAACGGCATTACCAGTTCTGGTTTGCCATCCTCGCCCTGCATAAGATCGGTGCAGTCGCCGTTCCGGCCACGTATCTTCTGACCCGGAAGGATTTTGAATACCGGTTTAAAGCAGGTCACATCGATGCCGTAGTTGCTACAACAGACGGCGACGTGATTTCCGAGATCAACAAAGCCACGAAGGGGTATGAAGGCCTCAAGGCAAAAATTGCTGTGGGAGGTTCCCGAAACGGATGGCTGAGCTTCAACCATGACCTGCGGTTCTTCTCCTCCCATTTCCGCCGTCCGGCGCATACACCCGGTGGAGATGATCCGATGCTTATGTACTTTACATCCGGAACCACTTCCTATCCGAAGATGGCGGCGCACAGCTACAAATATCCGCTGGGCCATTACGTTACCGCAAAATTCTGGCATCAGGTAAATCCGGATGGCATGCACCTTTCCATCAGCGACACCGGCTGGGGCAAGGCTGCCTGGGGCAAGCTCTACGGCCAGTGGCTCTGCGAAGCGCCCGTCTTTGTTTATGATTACGATGAGTTCTTTGCCAATGAGATTCTTGGCATGATCGAAAAATATAAGATTACGACCTTCTGCGCTCCGCCCACCGTTTACCGGATGCTGGTGCACGCGGATATGTCCAAATTCGACCTTTCCTCTCTGGAGAATGCCTCCACCGCGGGAGAAGCCCTGAACACCGAGGTATTCCGGAAGTTCCAGAATGCAACCGGCCTTGCCATCATGGAGGGCTTCGGTCAGACCGAAACGACCATGACCATCGGCTGTCTCAAGGGTACGGAGCCGCATCCCGGTTCCATGGGAAAGGCCAACCCGCAGTACGATGTGCAGGTTCTCCGTCCGGACGGAACCCCCTGCCAGCCGAAGGAGGTTGGCGAAATCTGCGTCAGAACCGCTGATGGCATTCCGAACGGTCTATTCAAGGGCTATTATCTGGATCCGGATAAAACAGCTTCCGTCTGGTACGATGGTTTCTACCACACCGGTGATACGGCCTGCGTGGATGAACTCGGTTACTACTGGTATGTGGGACGTGTGGATGATGTGATCAAGTCTGCCGGCTACCGTGTCGGCCCCTTCGAGATTGAGAATGAGATCATGAAGCTGCCCTATGTTCTGGAATGTGCCGTGACTTCCGTTCCGGATAAGATCCGCGGACAGGCGATCAAGGCCTCCATTGTGCTCACCAGCGGCACGGAAGCGACGGATCAGCTGAAAAAAGATGTGATGAAATATATGCGGGGCGCGCTCGCTTCGTACAAACGGCCGAAGTTTGTGGAATTTGTGGCGGAGCTGCCGAAGACGACCAGTGGGAAGATTCGAAGAATCCAGATTCGGGAGTCTTAGTAAAGTACGCAGGTGGAGCGATTCAGGTGATAAACCTGAATCGCTCCTACTGTTTTATTATCCGGAGTTTCCGCTGCACAGTTTCTACTTTACTGTATTTATGAATAGATAATAGACGAATTAAATATCAAGTTCCAGGGAAACGGGGCAGTGGTCGGAGCCGAATATATCCGTGTGGATGGTGGCCTCGCGGATCCGGTCTGCGATACGGGTGGATACAAGGAAATAATCGATGCGCCACCCTGCATTTTTCTCTCTGGCATGAAAACGGTAAGACCACCAGGAATAGATATCTTTTTGATCGGGATAGAGATACCGGAACGAATCCACGAACCCACTCTCCAGAAGGGTCGTGAATTTACCACGTTCTTCATCGGTGAAACCCGCATTCTTATGATTGGAAGAAGGGTTCTTCAGATCGATCTCCTGATGCGCCACATTCAGATCTCCGCAGACAATGACCGGTTTTTCCTTATCCAGGTTGAGAAGATACGCACGGAACGCATCCTCCCAGGTCATGCGGTAATCCAGACGCTTCAGCTCATTCTGCGAATTCGGCGTATAAACACAAACAAAAAAGAAGCTGCCCATGTCCAGAGTGATCACGCGCCCCTCCTGGTCATGCTCCTCAATTCCGATTCCGTATGTCACCGAATCCGGCTCTTTTTTCGTAAACACAGCCGTTCCGGAATAACCCTTCCGTTTCGCATAATTCCAGTACTGATGATAGCCCGGAAAGTCCAGCACAAGCTGACCCTCCTGCATCTTACTCTCCTGAATCGCAAACAGATCCGCGTCCATATCCCGGAAAATATCCGAGAACCCTTTCTCATTACACGCCCGAATCCCGTTCACATTCCACGACACAAATTTCATCCATCTCCTCCTTAATCTTAAGCGAACTGATCACTTTTTGACATTTTTCAAAACGTAAGCGGCAGGGAAGTGCGAGTAGCAATTATCAAAGTCAATAAGAATCAGCTTCGCGCTCCATTTTCCTCGATACCGGCCTGATCATCCCCGAAAGCATGAACAAAAAGCCAAAGCTTCCGAAGGCCGCCGCAAAATCCGTAACCTGCGGATTTTTCAAAAACTTCAACCCGTAACCGATTGCCAGCATCACTCCGGGATTCAGCAAAAGCATGCTTTTGGAAGCCCGCAGCCGACCAACCAAAATAAAGTAGACAACGGAAACCGTGATCCCCGCATAGGCCACGATACGATAAACATAGAACGGAATTGCGAAAACATAGAAGACATTTTCAACCGTCGTAAGGATTTCCGCTCCCATAAGAGAGGTTTCAAAAAGCGATTTATAGATAACGGGAAGCATGCAGTTCACCGCATGCCAGAAAAGGAAACCGATGAGCGCCGCATTGGCGGAAAGATGAAACAGCTTGGCCATGCGGATGGAAGCCACATCCCCGCGCCGGCGTGATGCATTCACCACCTGAACAGCTGCGTGAAGACCAACAGCCAACAGAGCCACCCCCGCCGCGCAGAGCAGCATGGAGATTTCAAACCGCCACATGGGCATCTTCGCCCAGCCGGTCTGAATGAGACCGTTCTTCTCATTCCCCTTTCCGAGTGCATAAATGAGCCATTCCGCTCCCATTAAGAATGCGGTGCCGAGCATACCAATCAAAAGATCTCTTAATATCTTCTGCTTATTTTTCATCACTTTTTCCTTTGCTGTATTTCCATTTGACGATGGCCGTCCCTATGATTATAACAAATCCAAGCATACTGCGAAAGTCCGGAACTTCGGAAAATACAAAAAATCCGGCAATCATGGCAAAAATCACCTGCGTATAGTCAAATACGGAGATTTCCTTCGCCGGTGCATAGGTATAGGCCGCTGTGATATTCAGCTGTCCGCCCATGGCGGAAAGGCCAGTCAGGAGCAGGTACATAAACTGTTTCCCGGACATAGGTTCGTAGGTGAGAAGGAACCCCGGGAGAACCATGAGCGTGGAAAAGAACGAGAAATAAAACACGATGATCGGTCCCCGTTCTCCTTTTTTTCCCGCCTTCCGAAGGAAGGTATAGGCCGTACCGGCAAAAAAACCGCTCGCAAGGCCAACCATTGCCGGGATACTGGCCAGACCCGCAGTAGGCTTTACGATCAGTACCGCACCGGAAAAAGCCAGAATAAGTGCCCCCCATTCGAAACGGTCCGGAATCTCCTTCAGGATAAAGATGGACATCAGCATGGCAAAGAACGGCGACATCTTGTTCAGCATATTCGAATCCGCAAGTCCAAGTCTGTCGATTGCCCAGAAGTTACAGACCACACCGGCCGTCCCAAAAAGCGCACGAAGAAAAACATCCCTGCCGCATCCTTTTTTTATGCGAAAGCAGCCCAAAAATGACTTTCCGGAAGCTTTCCCCCTGTCCCCGGATTGTTTGCCGGATTTCATCAGGAGCACCGCTGCCATCACCATGGCAACGATATTCCGGAAAAGGGTCTTTTCCACGGTCGGCAGATCCCCGGCCAGCCGGAGAAACAACGTCATCAGCATAAAAAAGAAAGCCGCCAGGAGAATATGGATGATCCCTCTCTTATAAGAAGAACCCCGGGAATTCCGGGGCTCTGTCTTATCCAGATCATTTGAGCGTTGTGAACCTTGCCAAAATGTCTTCAAGCTTATCCTCTTTCTGTAATGTCAGGGTGATCAGAATAATGAGCCCGTCCTGTTCGTACGCATACTGCACACGGCGGCCGACACCGGTCTCTTCCTCCGGAATATCAATAACAAAGCTGTCATGTCCGAGGAAATGTGCCGCAGACACTGTTCTGCCGGGATACTTATTCACCACATTCTGGAGATAATTTCCGGCGGAAAGCCCTTCCATCACATATTTTTCCGGGTTGATCGCCGAAATAATGATATTCGAAGCCGTCGTCCGGGTATACATGATGGCAAAATAAACGGTATCGTAGTCGGTAGGCTTCCGGATTCCCTCGCGGAAGTTGATGACCTCATCCTCCGTCTGTCCCGTTGCCTGAGCCACCTTTGCGGTATCGTAGAAATACCACTCCGAACCGGCTCCGTCAAAGGCAAGATTCAGGAAGGTGTTCGCATAAGCTGTCTCGCTGTAATATCCGGCATAATAGGGATCGGGATTCGGCGGCGTCGGCAGACGGAAGTTCATAGCCTTTCGCTTTTCTTCCAGTGCCGCATCCCCGTAGGATGCCTCGTTATAATCCGCCTCTACCGTACTGTTGTCCCAACTGCTCTCGCGTGTATTCTTTTCATCAAAAGAAGGCGAAACATATTTTTCTTCCTTCTTCTTTCCGCATCCTGTACACAGACTGAGGATCATGACGAAAGCCAGAACGCCGCACAGTCTACTTCTTATTCTTTTTGATTTCCTTCTTGTCGTTTTCTTCATTCGTATCTTCTTCCGCTCCAACCAGGGCATTCTCCGGTTTTTCAACCTCGGCAATGGCCCGCTTATGCATGGGAATTCTGCAGTTCTTGTTGTTACCGAATTCTACAATAACAGTATCCTCATCGGGCATATCGATAACGGTACCGAAAAATCCGCTGGTCGTCATGATGCTGTCGCCTACAGCCAGACTGCTCAGCAGGTTTGCCTGTGCATTCCGCTGTTTCTTCTGGGGACGAATCAGCAGAAAATAAAAGATTGCCGCAAAGAAAACCAGATACAGGATAATTCCCATACCGCTGGTCAAAACTCCTCCACCTGATGAACCGCTGTTACTCAAAAAATACATGTTGATTCTCCTTTTCTTTTACTCACCGGAAACAGCCTGAAGCTTGCGCTCCTTGTAGCTCCGGAACGTTCCCGTCCGGATGGCCTCCCGAATTTCCTTCATCATATTATTATAAAAATACAAATTATGCAAGACACAAAATCGAAGACCCAACATCTCGTCTCTTTTCAGAAGGTGACGGACATAGGCCCGGGAGTACCGCTGACACACCGGACAGCCGCAGCCTTCCTCAATGGGACGCATGTCTTTTTCAAAGACAGCATTCTTCAGATTCAGCTTGCCGAAGTTGGTATATACCTGTCCGTGGCGTCCGTTCCGGCTGGGATAAACGCAGTCGAAAAAGTCCACGCCCCTGTCCACAGCCTCGAGGATATTGGCCGGCGTACCGACACCCATCAGGTACCGCGGTTTATCCGCGGGAAGATGGGGAAGCGTCACATCCAGGATATGATACATCTCCTCATGGGTTTCGCCAACCGCAAGGCCGCCGATGGAATAGCCCGGAAGATCAAATTCGGAAATTCTTTTGGCATGGTCGATCCGGATCCGTTCGGAAACACCGCCCTGGTTAATACCAAAGAGCATCTGCTTGGGGTTCACCGTTCCCTCTTCCCGGTTCAGTTCATCCATCCGTTTGATACAGCGCTCGAGCCAGCGGGTCGTTCGTGCCACGGATTTTTCAATATAGCTTTCATCCGCTTTGGAAGGCGGGCATTCATCGAAAGCCATCGCAATCGTGGAACCCAGATGCGACTGGATTTCCATACTTTCCTCCGGTCCCATGAAAATCTTCCGGCCGTCAATATGGGAATGGAAGGTCACTCCTTCCTCCTTGATGGCCCGGAGCTTTGCAAGGGAAAAAACCTGGAAGCCGCCGGAATCCGTCAGGATTGGTTTTTTCCAGGTTGTGAACGGATGCAGGCCGCCCAGATCATGGATCAGCCCGTCTCCCGGACGAACATGGAGATGGTAGGTGTTGCAGAGCAGCACCTCCGTCCCGATTTCTTCCAGGTCTGTTGCGGAAACCGCACCCTTAATGGCGGCTGCGGTTCCCACATTCATGAATACCGGTGTCGGGATATCGCCGTGGGGTGTGGAAAACACGCCGCACCTGGCTCGCCCGTCCTGGCCGATTAATTTAAACATAGCTTTACTGTCCGGCAAGAGTTACCTTTGCGGTTTTTTTCTGAAATTTCTTGTTTTGATCTGCGCGGTAATAAACCACATCAACCGTATCTCCTACCTTTTTCTCCTCTATCCTTGTTTTCAGTTCTTCCATAGTATATACGGCCTGACCGTCGAATTCAACTATAACATCTTTTTCTTTTATACCTGCCTTGGCCGCAGGAGAATCCTCCGTGACCTTGCTGATAAACACACCCTTGGGCATGCCGTAGATTTCCTCATACTCGCGGGTTACTTCAAAACCGCTGGCGCCGAAAACTGCCTTCTTTCCCTGTCTGCCGTCAATGATATCATTGACGATATCCATTGCCGTATTGATCGGAATGGAGAAGCCCATGCCCTCTACCTTGCTGTCCACATACTTGGCGGAATTGATACCGATCACGCGGCCTTCCGAATCGATCAGGGCACCGCCGCTGTTACCCGGGTTGATGGCTGCATCCGTCTGGATATAGTCGCCTTCATAGCCTTCAATACCGCGATGCAGGGCGCTGATATAACCAACGGTCACGGACTGGCCGAAACCAAGCGGATTACCGATTGCGATGCAGGCCTGGCCCACCTTCAGTTCATCCGAATCGCCGATGGTTGCCACCTTGATGACCGACGCCGTCTCTTCACTCATATTGGTGAAGGGCACTTCAACCACTGCCACATCCTGTTCCTTGTCAAAACCGGTCACATAGGCCTCGGAGACCGAATCATCACAGAAACCGATTTTGATCGTATCTGCATTTTCAACAACATGATAGTTGGTGATCACATAGAGCTTATCATCATTTTTGCCGATGATAATACCGCTGCCGGCACCTTCCGCTTCCCGGGTATAGGTCTGGAAGTAATACTGTACTTCCTGCTCAATGATGATCGTTACCGAAACAACGGACGGCTGAACGGCTTCCACAATGCCGGATACATCCGGAAGTCCCGATTCGTTCAGGAGACTGGGATCGGTAACCGTCTGTACAGCTTCCGACTTTTTCTTTGACTCTGCGAGCTCCGTTTTACTATCTTTCTTTGTAAGCTTTTGGATGCCGAGATTCACGCCCTGGAAGGCCGCGCCTGCCACAAGCCCGAAGATGATGGCCAGAACAAGGAGCTTTCCAAAGCCGATTCCTCTGCGCCCC
>CACYDN010000101.1 GCA_902773185.1 uncultured Lachnospiraceae bacterium
ATGTATTCTCCTCTGTAGAGGCCTCTGTCAAGGTGCCGTTTTCCTCCGTTTCCTCCCCTGTCAGGATATTGGCGGTGGAATACTCATCCTCCGTCGTCGCCTCCACCGACTGCGGCTCTTTCTCATCATGAAGCTTATTGTAGGTGATCACAACCCCCGTGCCGATCAGCGCCGTGGCTGTAACACCGACTGCGATCTTTCCGGCCATTGTCTTCAGGAAACCCGCTCCGGCTTTTTTGGCAACTCCCGCAGCTGCGCGCGAGGCATGACCTCCTCCGCCAAGCGCGGAAAGACCGCTGCCACTGCCCGGCGCGGATGCTGACGCGTGCTGCATACGGGAAACCGACTGATTCACTGCGTTGGGGGACGAAAGATTTACCATATTCGGTGAAGCTTCCATGTGCGAAGCCGGCGTATGTCCCATCCCCGCATTTCCGGTCATACCCATTCCCGAACCATCCGTCAGTCCACTGTATGCCCCGGGAAACGCATTGGGATTGTTTGCCGATACCGCAAAGCTGCTCTGTTCCTGTCTGACCAGCTCCTCTGCGATCCTCTGCACCCAGCCCGGAAATTCGTTCGGATTGGCGAGCTCGCCCAGGCCGGCCCAGGCCTTTTCGTAGACCTTGCCGATCATGAGATCCGCGGCTTCCTTTTGCCCTGTATTCTGCAGAAGAAATTCATATACCGGCTGGCAGGTACTGTCGTACAAAAATCGGTAGCCCTCCTCCTGACCGCTCATTGCTAGTTGATACGCATTTATGAAATCCATTACCTGATTCCCCTTATATCTATTTCTATGAAATCAATAGCCATCATTGAAAAACCCTTCTCCCATCGCTTCGTTGTAAAGCCCAAAGAAGTCCCACGTACTTTTGTTTTTCAAATCTGGATCAGCCAACCATACCCATGAAAGAAATGCGTCATCCAACTCAGATTTCGGCTTTCCGGGCAGATAAAAGTAGAATACATATCCTCCTTCAATTCCATAAGGATCCCAGTATTTATATAATACCTGATCTTTGATTTCTTCTGTATGAGCCGGCTCCTCCGTGGTATAATAATCCAGTTCCATTCTGTAGGTATAATCATCCACCTTTGTTATGTTCTTAAATCTGCCTTCGAAAACCGACAAATACATCGTCCCGTTTTCGAATCCATCTCCGGTTTCTCCCATATTAGTGTCATGATAATTCCCAGAAAAAGTACCATCAGGTTTTAATTCCAATTGTGTGTCCCATGCTCCCGCACCGCTTAAGAACCAAAACGTCATCGAATCCGTAAACGGAAGCAAGCCGCTGTCATCGGTTCCCGGATTGCCTGTTTCCTCCGTTTTCTCTTCCTCTCCCGGCTCCTTTCCGTCTTCGGGAGTTACCCATCCCTTACTGTGGAATCCGTAAGCATCCGTCATGAGATAGTAATACTTCGACGAATCTGATTCCAGTTCCATATCCAGAATGACAGTTCCGACAATCGCTCCATTCTGATCGGCCTCAATATGCCAATCCGAAAAGTACTTCTGTACGATTTCCTGAAACAAAAGACCCATCTGAGAATTTGTCTTTTCCTTAAGAGAGGGATCTTCGTTGATATCATGATATTCTTTGCTTTCTGTCGGATTTTCCGGATCCACTCTGCTGTCTGTTACCGTCACATCATATCCATATCCAAGCGCACACTGGTAGGCGATCGCCATAAGCGGCCGAAACTCCCCTTTTGTCTGGAACAGCGTGAAGTAATCATGGGAAGAAGCGGCTGTATTGTACCAGTTTTCCTGAGAATAGGAAACAAGATAGATGCCATCACTGCCCTTCACCTTCGTCAGGACTCTGGGAAATCCGCCGCCTTCATAACCATCATAGCCGCCGCTGATATCTCTCACCGAAGCAAGCACCACCTGCTCCTTCTCCGCATTATAAATCTCTGCCTGCAGAACATAGCTTACATCGGTATAATCATTGACGGGCGGCGCGGTCCTGCCGCTGATGACCAGCATTTCCTCCTCCCCGTCCAGATCGTAATCATCAAAATCCACAGTATAGATCCCGGTCCCGTTGAACCACGGCGCACCGGTTGGTCCTTCTCCATCAGGCTTTCTTCCCTGAGACAGCTTTTCCTGTCTGGCCTGATGAATTCCCCTTTCCGGGATCAGTTTTTCAGTCAGATAGGCTTCGTACAGCTGATGCACATCGACAGCTGCCTCCTCCGTCGTTTCCGCTTCCGTTACAGCCTCCGTGCTCTCCGTACCTTCCGACACCTCTTCCGTTTCGATCATGGCGGAGCTGACCTCCGTGGTTTCCGTGGTCGGCTTATCCTTTTTCGTCAGCTTCTTTGCGGCAACATATCCGCCGGTGATCATGGCCGCCGCCGCGATGGTAACGCCTACTCCCACAATGACCTTTCCGGCCGCCGTGGATAAGAACGCCGCTTTTGCTCCGGCAGCCGCTTTGGCGCCCGTGACAGCTGCGCTTGCTCCGGTGCCGGATGCTCCGACTCCCGCTCCCGTCATTGCCTGGCTGCCTGCGGACATCTGCTCCAATCCCGTTCCCGCGTGTGCCATATTCGGGGATGCCATCTGCTGCGCATTCGAGGAAGCGATATGTGCCATGTTGGGGGATGCCTCCGCCTGCACATGCGGCATTTGTCCCAATCCTGTTTCTCCGCCGGTCATGCCGCCGTTTGCTCCCGGCGTGATCCCGTCACTGACCGGAGGAACCGGCATTCTGCTCTGTTCCTGTCTGACCAGCTCCTCTGCGATTCTCTGTACCCAGCCCGGAAATTCGTTCGGATCGGCGAGCCCGCCCAGACCGGCCCAGGCCTTTTCGTAGACCTTGCCGATCATGAGATCCGCGGCTTCCTTTCCCGCCGTATTCTGCAGAAGAAAACCATATACCGGCTGACAGGTGCTGTCGTACAGAAACCGGTAGCCCTCCTCCTGACCGCTTATCGCAAGTTGAAACGCACTTACAAAATCCATTTTCCATCCTCCGGAATCAAAGTATTTTCAAAACCAAAGCAGATGTATTCCATATCATCTGCGCCGCCTTCCACGCCTTCTGCCCCTGTAACCTTGTAATATTTAATTTCTTTGGACGGATCCGTTGCGCAGAATGAAATGGCTTCCACAACGCTCAGCCGATCGGCGTTCGGTTCGAGCGTAAATGCGGCCTCACCTCCAATCCCGGTGCCGAGCATCGTATTGTATAGCCTGATTTTATTCCCACTGATGCCATATTCCAGCGATTTCCCATAATCATCTGAGATCAGAAGAATCACCTTTCCCTTGCTAGCCACGCGCTGATTTGATCTTGAGCCATCATCATTTAGCTAATTTCAGTCCCCATACATCTATAAGTCTTTCGGCCGTTTTACCATTAGTGTTTATAATCTGCAGATACATCCATAAAAGACCTCTTACCGTTGATATAATCATCATAGGCATTCTCAGGATCCTTCCCACGGAATACTTTGCAAAGTCCACACATGTCGCAATCTGAAATGCATGGATATCGATTCTTTATATATTCTCTACGCTCTTCAATTGTTGATTCGTCAACATTAGGTGCTGTTTTCATATCTATCCCTTTATCTGTCTGTCCTGACGATATTCTTCCATATAACCCATATTTATCTCTCTAATCTCACGTTTTCCATCTATATAGTCCTGATAGATTCCCCACGGATTACCGCCACCAAGCCAACAGGATGAACAATTTTCACAGCCTCCGCCACAATCAAGAGAGTTACGGATTATCTCTTCTCTTTCTTCTTTTGTTGTATCTTTAAT
>CACYDN010000102.1 GCA_902773185.1 uncultured Lachnospiraceae bacterium
AGTTCTCCATGCAAACTATCCTCTGCAATATGAAAATACTTCATATCAGAGGATGTGACCTTTTTTCCTTCTCTGGTTCTCTCTTCCATCCTGTCATGGATGGTTTTCAGGAGTCCCACCAGGATGTCCGGATCGCATTTCAAAACAGCCGCTTTATATTCCACTTCTCTCTTCTTTTCCTCGTGGATTTCAATACCGGGAACATCCTCCAGACGCTCCAAAAGCTCCAGAGCCTGATCCCTGGTCATCACCGGGCGCATAACAACCTTTTCGTTATCCACCGGTGTGAAGATCGAGCTGGCGCGGATGTAACAGGGTTTCATCGTATAGTAGAGCCTTTTTTCCTTCGTTCCGGGAACAGCCATGGGGCTGATGGCTTCTACCTGGCATACGCCGCTTGTTCCGTAAATCACATAATCACCGATTGCAAACATAAATACGCTTTCTCAGCTCCCCCCTTATCCTGGAAACCGTAGCGCGTGAACATCGTAATTTGATGAATTCGCCACGCTACAGTTCTCTGTTGAAAAAACGCTGCGATATCGGAAACAGGTTCAGATACTACAGGTCGATTCCCATTGCTGCAAAAAGACTGTAGGTGCCCAGCTTATCGAAAACCTCCTTAAACATTTTCTCGATCATGTTAAATTCGGAGCTATCGATTCTGCCGTCAACAGCCACAAAACACATCATCAGCCTTGCCTGATTCTTGGCAAAGGCTCTTCCTTCATCTCCCATGTCTGCGAAAGCTTCGCATTTCTTTCGCATGAGTTCCATACGCTCTTCATCGACCGGCTTATCCACGATCTTCTCGATATCCTCGCCCATGACCTCACGGATGGGTTCCAGAAGATGAAGTGCCAGTGCTCTTTCTTCTTCATCAAAGCGTCCGTCGGCGCTGCATGCCACTCTCGCACAGGTTAACATAATATCTGTGTATGCGGATGCCGCATCTCTGGCATTATTCATCAGAAAATCAAGTAATTCCGAGGAGCAGCGGGTACCCTCACTGTAGATATCATCCTTTGACATGCCGGAAAATTCCTTCACCAGCGCATCAATGGAAAATTCCTTTCCTTCAATTTCCTGAAAACCCATGTCTCTGTTTATTCCGTAGTCCATTTCTTCCCTTCTCCTTTTTGTTTTCTACGCTGTTTCAATCAGGCGGCAGGTGCCTCCCGCATCGATGCAGAAAGCCTCTCGCATGAAGCCGACCTACAAATGATTTTCCAGAAGCCGATAGGGCACTGTCTCATGCCCGTGATTCTTTTTCATTTCATCCGCAACATCCGTTACATGATCCGTCAGAAGCCAAAGCTTCACATACTGGGAAATGGGGGCCCGATCATAAAGCGGGATTACCCCTTCCTTCAGAGCAAAGTCGATGGTTTCATAGTTCCGCGCGCCGGATGCGATACCGGTCAGGAATACCGGAATATCCCTTCCCCGCGCTTCCGTCAGAAACCGGCGCATTTTGTCGCTTGCCGGAATCGTGCCGGAATGAAATGCCTCCAGCAAGACCGCTTTCGTCTTGTCCGTAAACTGCGGCAGCTTCATCCCCGGATAAACCTCAATTCGGAGCAGATGATCCGCATCCTGTGTGAGGCGGAGCTGCTGCGGCAAAACCGGAAAAATATCCTCTGCCAGATCCGCGCCCTTCGGGTAGATGCCGCCCAAAACGCTCCGTACACCTTCATCGGCCGCATCGTGCCGAAGAAGCCTTGTCGCATAGTGGATCACCGGCTCTTCGCCCAGATTTTGATAGCTCACATATACGCCGGGCTTCCCGCCTTCGCGGATAAACTGCACGGCAGCCGCAAAATTCGCGAGCCCGTTGGCCGTAGGATCGTCTAACGGTGCTCTGGAAGTAATGAGGAACACCGGTACGCTCGCCGCGGAGAATAGATACCCCAGAAAAGCCGCCGTATAAGCCATGGTATCTGTTCCGTGCATCACGAGAACGCCTTCACAGTCTTCGTTCTTCAGCGCCGAATCAACGGCAGCCACCATTTCCTGTATATGCTTTGCCGCAAGGTTTTCACTGAGTATCCCCAGAATACTTTCTGAGCGGAACTCCTCTGTTCCGCCGCTTTTCCTGTACATCTGCAGCAGCTGATAGCCATTTCCCTCCCCAGGAGAAAAGGTTCCGTCAGCCTTCTTCTCGCTGCCGATGGTTCCGCCCGTAAAAATCGTATACAGCATGGGCTTATACCGGGCGCAGGAACTGATTGCCGCCATAGCGGATGCAATACAGTCTCAGCAGATTCAGAAATGCCAGGGTCAGTGCCCGCTTCAAAGCTTCCCGTTGCTGGGGAACCGGAAACTGTTTGGGATTGATAAACGGGGTCGGAAGCTGTCCCATATCGATATAGTTCATGCCATCCGTAATCCGGATGGTATCCGCACCATCGTAAATGATGTCCGTCACATTGGCCAGAGGAATCCGGACAGACTTCCGGATATCCGTTACAAAATTCCTTGTCACGGTGATGCCCCGCTGGCCCATCATGCCCTGCGGACAGTTCATGATGATGAGATCGTTCTCATACGTTGTGGAATCCAGGATGTTCTGCTTCGGACAATACGGCACCTTCTCTCCGACCGGATCGCCCAGGATCCAGAACGAAAGGTAAGGACTGATGGGCAGCGCATCCCGCTCCATCCGTACGTACCGTACAAATTCCTCAAGCGGAACGCCCTCCGGAAGCCACCGCACGAACATGGGATCCGCAAAGAAGCGGTCCATGCAGGAGATGTTATAGCAATAGGTCCGGATAGCTGCGGCATAGGCCGAATACTCCGGATACTGCCGGGGATCCCCCATATTCAGGGCATATAACGACTGCCGGAGATAGATATAATTTTCCGCCGAATAATTGTTGAAATCAAAATTCACAAGATCACTGGTACGGAAAGTCACATCGAACTGCTTGGCGCTTCTGCGCTTTTCGGCGATTCCCGGATAAAACCAGTCCACGCCCCAAAATGCCAGGAAACGTTCGAAATCCGAGCCTTCCGTACTGAGGAAGTTGTTAAAAAGTGCGTCGTAATAGCTCTTTTCGCCGGGAAAAACAGTGATTGCACTGACCATGTTGATCATGGCATTGGGATCCTGACCAAAACCGCCCTGTCCCATGTGGAAAAGCTCTGCCGCATAAGCCGGGTCGATCCGGACTGCCGGAGAATACTTTCCCGCCTCGGAAAGCTCTTCCAGAAGTGCCCGAAAGACATTCAGTATGGCTGTGCGGATACCCGCTACAAGGATATCCTTTGTCCTGGGATCCTTATACAGCTGATTCAGTTGATTTCTTGCCTCTCCATCCACTACCGGTCCCTGCGGTCCCATGGCCGGCGCGCCCCTCATCCGGAGCCGATCCGCACAGGCACCCATGATCTGGTCTCTGGCAGAGAGCGTCATCATGATATGCGGTTCGTAATATATCCCAAGCCGTTCGCCATATTTGGCGATAAATTCATCCGGACGTTTCTCTATGGATGCTTCGGACAGAATCTGACAGGCAAGTGCGGCCGCATCTGTCACCGCTCCGGGTGCCTGTCCCTGCATGGTATAGAGCACCTCGTTCAGATTCTTGCTTCCTTTGTAAAGTCCGTCAAAATATCTGGCCGCCTCGTCCGCTTTTTGTACAAAGGCGCCCAGTCTGACTGCATACCGATCAAAGCCATCCGGATATGCCACGCTGTTCCCCAGCAAATTGAAATTCGTACTCATAAAGGTATATCCTCCCACAGTCAAGTATACTGAAAATCCGACTTTTTTTCAACGTTAAAATAGAAGGAAAACCTCGTTTTTCTTGACAATTTTTCAAAAATAAAGTAATATCCGACATAAAAGGAGAAATGAAAACATGCACGAGGATTTAACTCTTTATTTTGTTATGTGGAATTTCTTCATTGTGTCCTTCTGCGGTTGGATCTGGGAAACCATTTATGAATCCATCCGGGCAAAAAAGCTTGTCCGGCGCGGTGTTCTGACAGGTCCCATCCTTCCGATCTACGGTATCGGCAGTAATCTGATCTTCATTCTGTTCCGTGGGATGTCCGATCATCCGGTTTTCCTGTTCTTTGGTGTTATGGTTTTCTGTACTACCCTGGAATACTGGGCTGCTGTGGCTTTGGAACATTTCTTCCATACCAGCTTTTGGACCTATGAGTATTTCCGCTTTAATTACAAGGGACGGATTGCCCTCATTCCCTCTCTTTTCTGGGGTGTGATCGGTGTCGTCGGTTTTGGTGTACTCTTCCCGGCTCTGATCGGGCTGATTCACAACCTGCCGCTTCCTTATGCACTGTACGCAGTCAGGGTACTCTCCTTCTTCCTGATTCTGGATATTCTGTTCACGGTTGCATACAAGCTTGAGTTCCTGACCATCTCCAACCGGAGACTTCATCTGAATATCCACAGAGACCGGTAAGGATATATTCTTGCACCGCTCTATCTTCACTAAAAACTCATTTTTTCAATATGCTCTCATTATAATTCTGTTCCCACCCATTTTGACTTTTGATTTGAAGGCAAATGGGTGGGATTTTTTGCAAATCAGTTCAATATGGAAAAATCAACCCAAAAACCGGTTAACATAACACAAATCATCGGCTGAAAGCTGCTTAAAATGGATGGGAATGTCCTCTTAGACGGCATATTTCTTCCAAAATGAAATGTCGCCTGCGGGGCGACCATTTTTATTTTGTTTTCCGATATACTGTTTTCAGAAACAAGAAAAAAGAATTATATGCAAGACGTCTTTCAGAACAACACAAATCAGAATTGCCGGAAGACCGGCAGAAAGCGAGGATAGGATTATGAAGAAGGGACTTACGGAAATCGTATTTATTATGGACAGAAGCGGCTCCATGAGCGGGCTGGAACATGACACCATCGGCGGATTCAATTCCATGCTGAAGAAGCAGAAGAAAGAAAAGGGGGAGGCCGTAATCTCCACCGTCCTCTTCGATGACCGGATGGAGGTTCTGCATGACCGGAAAGCCATCGGTGAAGTAAAGACCATGACCGATAAAGAATATTATGTTCGCGGAAGCACAGCACTTCTTGATGCGGTTGGCGGTGCCATCCATCATATCGGCCATGTACAAAAGGAAATGGCGGAAGAAGAAAAGCCCGAGAAAACACTCTTTATCATCACCACCGACGGGATGGAAAATGCCAGCAGGCAGTATTCCTACGATAAGGTAAAGAAGATGGTGGAAAAGAAGAAAAAGAAGAATAACTGGGAGTTTATCTTCCTTGGGGCCAATATGGATGCCGTCGCAGTTGCCGGCCAATTCGGTGTAGCGCCGGAACGGGCAGTCCGGTACGAATGCGACGGTGCCGGAACCAAACTGAACTTCCACGTCATGTCCAAGATGGTCAGCCGTGCAAGGGCCTGCGGCTCTGCCGCGGAAATGTCAGCGGCCTTCGACGAGGATGAGGCATTGGCTGAGATCAGAGATGATTACGAGAAGAGACATAAATAAACACACTGACCCCGGGCTGTCCGTAAACCGAGCATCGAATCTTACGGAATAATTTTGCGGGCAATCTACCGCCACCTTTTGGGTGGCGGTATTCTCCTATTTGTGGTAAAATGTACAGGGAAAAGGTTGTTTTACTGCATTTTATGAGGGACATAGTCTAAGCCCAACATTGAAAGAACTGTCCGGCATGAAATGCGGTACACCATAGGCGATTCAAAGAAACAAATAATCAAGCAAACAAGGGAGGTTATGGGAATGGCAGAAATGAATTTACGTAAGGTTGCAATGATCGGCTGCGGTTTTGTAGGCTCAGCTACCTGTTTTGCACTGATGCAGAGCGGACGCTTTTCCGAGATGGTTCTGATCGATGCCAATCAGGCAAAGGCTGAAGGTGAGGCGCTGGATATCAGCCATGGCCTGCCCTTTGCAAAGCCCATGAAGATTTACGCGGGAACCTATGATGATATTACAGATGCGGCAGTTGTAGTGATCTCTGCGGGTGCTGCTCAGAAGCCGGGCGAGACCAGACTCGATCTGGTGAAGAAGAATGTATCTATTTTCAAGTCCATCATGGCGGAGATCAGTTCGCGGGACATCGCCGGCATCCGGCTCATTGTGGCGAATCCGGTGGATATCCTGACCCGGGTAGCGCAAAAGCTTTCCGGACTTCCGAAGGAAAGAGTCATCGGTTCCGGAACCGTACTCGATACAGCAAGACTGAAGTATCTTCTCGGTGAGCACCTTGGCATTGACAGCCGAAGCATCCATGCTTTCGTGATTGGTGAGCACGGTGACAGCGAAATTGCAGCTTGGAGCAGCGCCAATGTATCCGGTGTGCCGTTAAATGCATGCTGTGAGATGCGCGGCTTTTTCCAGCACGAGGAGTCCATGAAGCG
>CACYDN010000103.1 GCA_902773185.1 uncultured Lachnospiraceae bacterium
TAAGCACTAACGCGATCTCATACTTCATGTTTTTGCACCTCCTTATGGACTTGTGGCTTTCAGACAATTCCCAGTAGCCTTTCTACCGGACAAGATTACCTCTCATCCGATTCCGAAATGCACCGGGCTTTGTGCCGGGCACAGTGCAGAATCTGAAAGCAAGGAATATATAGAATATATCACGGTCTTTCATGGTAGCACAGTTTCCGGGAAGATGCAAGGACTTTTTATTCTTTTTCGTATAGCTTCTATATTTTTGCCGTTAACGACACGCCGCGAGGATTCTGTGTTTTCAGGATTCAATTGAACTCTTATCATTTATATTTTGTTTCTGTTTGCAACAGACCGCGGATTACTTCTCCCGCCAGGATCAGTCCTGCCACCGGCGGCGTGAAGGAAACAGAGCCCGGTGGAAGTTTCTCTCTTGATTCTTTTCGTTTCTTCTCCACCGCTTTTTCTTCTTTGTCCGCAAATGCCGGACCATCCATTTCCGATTTTTCTGCGTTCATACCATAATCCGGCTGTACGGGCTTTTCCGGTGAGAAAACCACCCTGACGCCCTTTTCAATCCCACGTTTTTTAAGTTCCCGCCGCATGACTCTGGCAAGCGGACAGCCCTCCGTTTCCGAAATATCCGCCAGACGGAAAAGCTCGGGATGAAGCTTATTCCCCGTCCCCATGGAGCTCACCACGGGAACGCCTGCTCTTCTTGCATTTTCAATGATCAGAAGCTTTGCGGTAACGGTATCCACCGCATCTACGATATAATCATACTCGGAAAAATCAAATGCATCCGCCGTCTCGGGCAGATAAAAGACACATTTTTCCGTAACATCCAGTGTCGGATCAATATCCAGAAGCCGCTCCCGCATGACCGCCGTCTTGGCCCGCCCGATGCTTGAACGAAGCGCAATCACCTGCCGGTTCAGGTTCGACTCACTCACGGTATCCTTATCCACGATGGTAAGATGACCCACGCCGGCTCTCGCCAATGCCTCCGTCAGAATGCCTCCCACACCGCCAAGGCCGAAAATAAGCACATGCTTCTCCCGAAGAAGATTCACGCCATCTTCCCCGATCATCATGGCGGTTCTGCTGTTTTTCTCTTCTATAGCCATTTTTCTGTCCTTTTTCGAATTTGTTACAACGCAAATCAATCTTGTAATCGGTTAAACAATAATCTTTCCCGACCAATTGCCTTTCATTCCGAATCCAACCTATCCCTCCGTTGTAATTCCTCGATAGTTCCGGCTGAGCCACTCTGCCACTCCGTCCGCATCGTTCGATGCAATAATCCCAGTTGCCGCGGCCTTTAGCTCCGGCACGGCATTTTCTACGGCATATGCTTCATCCGCAACCTGAAACATGTCCAGATCATTGATGGCATCTCCGAAAACGACCAGATGATCACAGCCCATCATCTCCTTCAGCTGAACGATTGCCCGTGACTTGGAAGCCGCCTTCGGCATGATTTCCAGCCACTGTTCTCCGGAATAGATATCCTTCTGATATACCAGATGATACGTCTCACTATACTTATCGTAAAACGGCTGCAATTTTTCGGGCGTATCAATACAGGTGAAGTAAAAGATTTTCCCTTCCTTCAGTTCATCCATAGTTTGTACGGGCCTGTCTCTTGAATCCCCGGCTCTCGTCAGGACAAAATCCTTTGTAGCGGAATTGATCCAAGCGTCACAGTAGGAAAACTTCTCTTCTCCATTAACAAAGGAATATATGATCGGCTGGACACCGTGACGAGTAAGCTCATCGGCCAAACAAACCGCCTCATCCCGCACAAAGAAGTTTTTGAGCAGCAGCTCACCGGATGCGTTGTCCTTGATGAACGCCCCGTTATACAGGATCAGCGGAAACGCAGCCGTCATCCCGGCCGTCACCTTATGCGCCGTATTATATGACCGCGCCGTCGCATAGGAAAAAAGCATCCCCTCCTCGACCAGCCGGTTGATCGTTCTGTTTGTAAATTCCGATGTTTTCTGATCCGACCGGATAAGTGTCCCATCCAGATCCGATACGTATAATGTTTTCATGATACAATCCTTCTCCACATGATTCTTCCTGTCATGTTATCATTTCATCAAACGAAAACGCAACAGATTCTTGCAAAGCAATGCCGACGGATAGATCAAATACATGATTTAAATCAATCCGCCGGCATATTTACAGGATTCTATTTTTTAAACTATAGTTTCATTGCCGATGGCAGCATATCGGTACTACTTCTTTTCTTCGCTATGCAATCCGGCCTTAATCTCTTCTGCTACATCTCCGGAAATCGTTCCTGCATTTACCATATTCTGCATGATTTCATTGAGCCTTGTTTCCGCGTCCGCTCTGCCTTCAGCCTTTCCTTCGGCCTTTCCTTCGGAAAACCCATGGAGGTAACTTCCTCTTTTGATATCCTTATACGTCATATATTCGCCCCTCCATTCTTCATTCATCCGGGCATTCCGGACAGCTCGATCAAGTGCCTTCAGGTACGTATCATCCGCTATGGCAAGATTGTTTTCCAAGTAATTCAGAAACGAAAGAAGTTCCGGACTAACATCATCGGCAGTTCCCTTCGTGTTCAGAAAAATCTTCGTAGTACCATCCTTCAGATGAACTGAATGGTTTTCTTCACAGATATTCCTGAAAGTGTACTTATGCAGTCCCTTATGAAACCGGTCAAATGTACAGATGAAGACAACATAGGAATCTGAAAGTGTATCATAATCCGCCCCTTTCAGAAGTTCATTGGCATCCATCATACTGGCGTAATAACGCGAACGTTTGGGGATGTCCTGATTTGTTGTCATCTGCATCTCAACATCATATCGTCTTCCCCGGTCATCCCTTACATAAGCATCCAGCCGAACTCCTTTGTTATAAAAGTAATGCTTCATATACTTCTGTGGAACCACATCTTCAACCTTTTTGATCTGAAGCTCGGGCAGAACCCGTCGAAGCAGTTCGCAACATAGTTCTTTATCCTGCATCACTTTGGAAAACATGAAATCATTGGCAAGCGTCAGCTCGGAATAATCGACATCCTCTACCGGATTGCCGTATATTTCTGTATCTACTGAATTCGTATTTGGAATCATATACACTCCATTTCCGAATCCGTAAATATGCCTTGTGCAGTGAATACTCCTTCACAGCATCCTGCCTGCACTGATTATATTATGCGTCACAGCCGTGTGGACGTCAAGGTGGAAATCCGTTATTACATATGGTTTTTGCGGCATTTTTGTCTTATACCGAATGCAATGAAGTCACGGATTTCATCCGGGCTGGTCGAACGACCTATATCCATCAAGGACGGGGAAGTTCCCCGCTTTTTTTCAAAATTATACCAAGATGCGAGATATTAAAAAAACAGCCTCCTGCAAAAAACCGGCGGTCAGATAAGAACAAATCTTACCTGCCGCCGGTATGTTTTCTAAGCAATCTTACTACAAAACGCCAACCTATTCTATCTCAAACGCATTGTAAAATCTCTGTAAAATGGTTGCACATTCCTGCCGCTGTGCATTTTCACGCGGTGCAAGATACTGTACGCCACTCTTTTCGCGTCCGGTAATAATACCATAGGCATTTGCCCATGCTACAGCATCCCTGGCATACTTGGGTACGTTGCTGTAATCAGGCATCCCTGTGATATTCGCTTTATTACTCGTATCTATTCCCTGATCGGAAGCATACCGCATCAATGTGACCGCCATATCCGCACGCGTGATATTGTTTTTCGTTCTAAAGGTGCCATCCGGATAACCGGTGATCACACCTACCACCTTGGCCCAGACTACTGCGTCGTAATAATAAGGTTTCGTTCCGTCAGCTTTCAGTTTTACATCTGTAAACGGATTACCATTCGAATAAACCTTGGGACTTCCGGCCATCCGGTACAGAATCGTTACAAATTCTGCGCGGGTAATATTATCCTTCGGACGGAATGTAGCAACTCCATTCTTATCTGTAGAGCCGGACATCAGACCTTTCCCATAGACAAACTTTATGCCTTCATATGCCCAGTTGCCGGGACGGACAGGTGTATCATAAAATGGCCAATCACCTACGCCAAACGGTTCTGTCTTGGTCGTATGACACGATGTACATGTATAAGTTATTATTCCATCTTCACTATGCGTGGCCGGTTTTGTTGTTTTTCCTGAATCCCATAAATGAGATTTAACATTAACTGTTTCTTTTCCAAGAAAGGTATTGTTTCCTCCTCTATCATTTATTGCATATGCGTAAACATCTATATTCTCACTTCCATTAACGTCAACGGAAATATCTGTTTCAATCGGATAATATACCGATGCACTACATACATAACATGGAGCTCCGGAGCCGCTCGGTCCGCCCACATAAATATGAACATCCAATGCTTTACGCATATCATCCGGATAATATGCGATACCTGTAACACTTATCGTATTACAAGTATTAGACTCGGCGAGTATCCACCCCTTTGGATCCTGCTGAACAGCTTTAACAGTAAACACCTCATCCACGAGGTATTTTGCTTTTTCGCTTTCATCCTGCGCTGTGACCTGAAAAACATATTTGCCGGGGGAAAGATTTTCAAAGTGGAGTCCGGACATGGTCGAGCTTCCATTCAACACATATTCACTGACACCCGGTGAGCCATTATAACTAGCATATTCCGGACTTGCTCCATCCTTAAGTCTGTGAATTCCATCAACAAGATTCATTGCTGACTCTTTGATA
>CACYDN010000104.1 GCA_902773185.1 uncultured Lachnospiraceae bacterium
CAGGCGAACTGACCATAGACGAGGCTGTTTCGACTTATGGCTCTTTTTCCCAATGAGTTATGGATGATGCAATAGTAAGTTATATTGGAATAGCACTAAGGCTCTCTGGCTCTGTCCATAAGAACAGAGTCAGAGAGTCTTTTACTATTTACGCCTCTGCAAATCGATTACAAGCAAAGCTTTTCTGTTTGGCATGATGATATCCCCCGCCCCCAAAATATATGGCTTCATTTTAGCATAATTGCCGGCGGAATGTTTATTAAAAATAAAATACTTTACCTCACTAAAGTATATTGACATAGTAGGTAAATAATGATAAGATTGCCTCAATTCTCCTTTTTTTGCGGATACAGGAAAAGAGGGCCTGTTTTCGCGGGATAAGAGAAGTTGAGGGTTTGTTTTTTTAGGGTATCGGGAGGATTTATGAAAAACGGAAGCGAGAAAACATTTGTAAAGCTGGTCGATTGTTACATGAGGACCGGAGAAAATGATGGTCATAAACTAGGGCTCGAACTGGAGCATTTTGTAGTTGACAGTATGGGGCGGCCCATCCAATTCCCGCTTCTTTCGTCGATCATTGAGACGGTTGGCAAAAGGACCGGGGGAGAGATTCTTATGATTGACGGACATGCCATGGGCGTTACCTATCCGGAATACATGATCACCATGGAGCCGGCCTGTCAGTTCGAGATCAGTATTGCTCCCTTTGAAAATATAAGTGAAATCAGACGTGTTTATCTGGAATTCCGCAAGGTTTGGGATGCAGCTTTCTATCGGGAAGGATATCATCTTGAGGTCGGCGGCATGATGCCCCTCGTAGAGCGCGGTGTTCTGAAGATTGATGAGATCAATCTCATCCCGAAGAAGCGCTATGACCATATGAACCGCCACTTTTTGGAAACGGGAAAATATGGCAAATACATGATGCGTTCTTCTACAAGTACCCAGGTGTCAATTGATTATTCCTCCGAGGCTGATATGGTCAGGAAGGTAAGGCTCATTTCCAAGATTGCTCCTTATCTGATGATCATGATGGAGCGGAAGTTTACGCAGAAAACACCGGTATTTGAGTATCCGCATCTGCAGAGAATCCAGGCGTGGGATCATCTGGACCCGGCAAGAACCGGTTTCGTTCCGGGGACCTTTGATTCGGATTTCGGCTATGCAAGGATTGCAAAGGAAATCTTTGGCAGGTCGCTCTGTACCCTGACGGAAAACGGGGAGACAACCTACGTGGGAAATGAGAGTATCGCGGATATTCTGGAACGTGACGGAGATACCGAAAACGAGGAGCGGATTGCGAATGTCATGGAGCACGTAATATCCATGTTCTTTTTCCATATCCGTGTTAAGAAATATATTGAAATCAGAGTGGCAGATGGCAATGAGATGGGTAAGGCTCTTGGCTTTGCTGCACTGATCAAGGGATTATTCTATTCCGAGAGTGCCATGCAGGAGCTGGAGGTACTTTTCCGGGATATTCATACGGCAGATGAGCTCCAGGAGCAGGTGCTGAAGATTGAGAAAGATGGATTTTCCGCAGAGGTATATCAGGGGCTGACTGCCGGAGACTGGTGCGAGAGGATTCTGGATGTGGCCATCCGGAACCTTTCCGGCGAGGAGGCAGATTATGTGCGAGCTATTCGGCGTGAATGCGAAAGAAAAAATAGAGGTGAATGGGCTACTTCGGAAGTTCTTTGCTCATAGTGATAAAAATCCCCACGGTTGGGGCATGGCCATTATTGAAAACGGAAGTGCGTCCGTGGAGCGGGAGCCGGTCCGGGCGGACAGGAGTCTGTATCTGAAAAACCGTCTCACGGCAAAGCTGGAGGCCGGTAATCTTCTGGCGCATATTCGCCTTGCAACCATCGGTCTGGAGTCCTACAGCAATACGCATCCCTTTTCCAAACGGGATGAATCAGGCCGGGTATGGACGCTCATTCACAACGGGACGATTTTTGAGTCGGAGCTGCTTTCCGGCTATCAGTATAAGCAGGAAGGAAATACCGACAGCGAGCGGATTCTGCTCTACATTGTGGATCAGGTAAACAGACATTTCCTGGAGGATTTCAGCCTGTTCGAGGTGAATGCGCGGATCGCACTTCTGGAGGATATTGTGAAGCGGCTTTCGCCGGAGAATAAACTCAACCTGATCTTTTCCGACGGCGAGTATATGTATGTCCATAAAAATGCGGCGGATACACTTTTTGTGAAACACACGCAAAATGCTGCCATTTTTTCCACCAAACCGCTGGACACGGGAAAGTGGGAGGAGGTGCCGGAGAACCGTCTTCTGGTCTACCGGCAGGGGCAGCTTCTTCATACCGGCCGGCGGCATCCGTACGCATATGTCGAAGATCCCGAAAAGGTGAAATTGCTCTTTATGAATTACGCAGGTTTATAAGTGTATTTCGTCTATTTTCGGAATTATATACATACCACCAAAAGAGTTTGCTTTGGCAGACTCTTTTTGTGTGCGAAGGCGAGTCATCAGGATACACATTTATGTGGTATCCTGTTTGACGAGCCCACATCATCGAGTAGGGGGATTAAATCCTCCCTACTCGATCGTTTCTTCGTTTACTCCGTATGTACAAGTCGACAGGGACTGAGTATAATAGATGGAAGAATGAAGAGACTGATATGATTCGTTTATTGATCAGCGAGGAACGGAATGACTGAGCAGGAGAAAAATAAATCGAACTCCGGCAAAACGGGGGAGAGAAAACCGGCTTCCGGTAAAATGGAAGAAAGAAAAACGGCCTCCGGAAAAGTGGAGGAGAGAATACAGCGGAAGATTAACGGAATCGACAGGCTGGTAAGCACGCAGGAGAAGTTTCTGGAGAAGAACCAGGCAATCCTGACGAGTCTCAGAGCCAGGGATGAAGCTGTCCTCCGGAAAAACCGCGAGCAGCATAATCGGAGCGGGCAAGCCGATGAGTCGGATGACAGACGTAAGAATGGAAATGCCGCAGAGAAGAGTTTGGCACAGGCGTCTTTCGGCTCAAAAGGACGGTCGGGGGCAAAAGCGAATTTCGGTGGTGCTAAGGCAGGGGAAAGGGTAGGACAGAAAGGGCCGGGAAATAACAGGAGTATAGCTGCAGAAGCAGCAAGAACCCGTCATCAGCGCCGGGAGGTACACAGACAAAACGTGGATGAACGGTACCGCCGGAGAGCCGAGGTGCGGCGCGAATGGATGGCGGAGGCGAGAGAAAAGGAAGAAAACCGGCTCAAAAGGGTTCAAAACGGAGAAGCATTTTTCGGTGGAAGAAGGCTTGTTCCGGCACTTATTGTGATCTGTGCGATCGTGATCATCTTTCTTATTGTGGAACGGATCATTCCCGGTTCGCACATGAAAAAGAAGAAAGCGATCAGCGATACATCGGTGGAGGAAGCATCGGAACTTCTCCCGGAAAAGGAATATGACAGGCTTCCGGATGGCGTGAGTGAAACGCAGTATCTCTGGAATACCCTGATGAAACACTTTAACAATAATGAAACGGCGGTTCTCGGAATTATGTGTAACCTGCATGAGGAGTCGCGGTTCAAGGCAGGGAATCTGGAGGATTACAATAACGAAATCTGGAGTATCGACGATGATACCTATACCGAAGGCGTGAACCGCCGGACCATTGGCAAAAAGGATTTCCTGGAAGCCCGGAATAACAACGAGACGAGCGGCTATTACAACAGCTACGATCAGTGGGTCAATCTGGACGGTGGATACGGCTACTGTCAGTTTACGGCCTATGATCAGAAGGAGGCGCTCTATCAGTTTGCGGAGCAGTGGTTCGGCCCCGGCGGAAAAGGGGAAAACAAGCGGTTTAATATTGCGGATGTCAAGATGCAGACGGATTTCCTGATCTATCTTCTGGAATCCGATTCCTATAAGAGTCTGGATTCCAGGCTCCGGGAAGCTACAACTGTGGCGGATTCGTGTTATCTCTGGCTCAGTGAATATGAAATTCCTTACGACCCCTATTGTGACGGATACTATACGCTGGCGTTTGAACGCGCAGAGTCGGCGGATGAAATCCTTGCAGAGTGCAAGGGAAAAACTGATGAGGGAGAACCGAAGTAGATGAATCGGATCAAAGGCGGTTTTTGCCGAAAAAGAACATATACGATACTGCTGCTCCTGCTCTGTCTCCTTTTGTGTGGGTGCGGAAAGAAAAAGGATAAGCCGGAAGAAAAGCAGCTGACGCAGATGGATGAACTGAACAGTCCGGACGTGACGATCGGTGTGGTATCCGGCTATATTTTTGATGATGTTGTAAAGCGGACGCTGCCGGAGGCGAAGGTGATGGCATTTTCTTCTTTGAAGGAGGCTTACCAGGCGCTCCGGACAGGTAAAATCGATGCGGTCGCGGATGATGAACCTGTCATCCGGGCAAGGCTCCGTTCGGATTCGTCGATCACCATGCTCGAGGGATTTTTGGAGACGTCGGAGTATGCGTTTATCTTCCCGAAGAACGAGAAGGGAGAGCGCCTGTCCTCGGAGCTTGGCCTTTACGTGGAGACACTTAGGGAAAACGGTGGACTCACGGAGCTGGATGAAAAATGGTTCGGCAGCAGTACCCACAATAAAAAAAGTATAGATTTCCGCACGCTTCCGGCCGGAAAGGAAACACTGCATCTGGCCTGTGATACGGACAGTGTTCCGTTTTCCTATGTGTCTGCGGGTGTTCCGGTGGGCTATGAAATTGATCTCATCATCGGCTTCTGTCAGGAGAAAGGCTACGGCCTGGAAATTGAGATCACGGATTTTGCGGATGTGATGGCGGGAACGGCCGATGGCCGGTATGATGCCGGCTGCGGGGCAGTGACGGTCACGGAAGACAGGAAGGCAGATCATATTTTCGGCTCTCCGGATTACAGCGGCGGGGTTTCGTTTGCCGTGAGAAAGATTGAGGAACGCGGCGCCGGGCCGGATGAACGGTTTGGTTGGATTCCCGCATTCCGTCGTGCATTTCTGGAGAACGGTCGATATAAGAGGTTCTTTAAGGGCATCCTGACGACGCTCATGATCACCGGTCTCGCCATACTGTTTGGATTACCCTTTGGCATCCTCCTGTACGGCATCAGCCGGCGCAGAGGCTTTTTGCTCCGTGGGCTGGCGCGGTTTATCGGCTGGCTTCTTTACGGAACGCCCGCGGTGATGCTGATGCTCATCCTCTATTACATGTATTACAGGGATTTATACGCGGGCGGTGTCATTGCCGCCGTGATCGGATTTACGCTCACCTTCGGATGCGGCGTTTACCGGTGTATCGTCCGATATGCCCGCGAAGCGGAGGATGGAACGCTGGAGAGGCATTACCGCGTCCTGGCGGTGACAAATAAAGAATTCTATCAAAGACTTAGGAAGGCTTCCGGAAAGGCAATCCTCTATGATTTAAGGGAAGGAATCATCCTTCTTCTGAAGACGACAGCCCTTGTGGGTTACATGGCTGTGGAGGATATGACCCGGGTATTTGATGAAATCCGGAAGGATAGTCTGGAAACCATGGTGCCGCTCATCATCACCGCACTGGCCTACTTTATTCTGGTGCAGCTTTTGTCGGGACTGCTGGGTTTATTGCTGAGGCGCATAGATCATAATTCCGGGAAAGGCGAAGCCGGTGACTTAGAGGATTGACTTTTCGGAGGTTCGGTCGCAGAATGTGGGAAATGGAAATACTGTAAATGAATTTGCAAAGGATGCTGCCGCATGAAATGATCGGCAGCTCCTTTTATTTGAGATTGAAACCTATATAAAAAAAAGGTATAATAAGCAGTGTATGCCCGCCCGGTGGGTAGTTTTTGTGTGCGAAGGCGAGTCATCAGGATACACATTTATGTGGTATCCTGTTTGACGAGCCCGCATCATCGAGTAGGGGGATTAAATCC